>JBBQOA010000122.1:0-10062 GCA_038330465.1 Pyrinomonadales bacterium | reverse complement strand
CGCCTGGGTTCATTCGCCAGATTTGCATCAAACCGCGGCGCGTCGAATTAAAATAGATGTATTTTCCGTCGGGACTGAATTCGGGACCGTCATCTAATCCTTCGGTTTCAGTCAGACGAATTTCCGCGCCGCCTTTCGAGGAAATTTTGTAGATATCGTAATTTTCGTTTCTGCCGCCGGTGAAAACGAGCCATTTGCCGTCGGGCGACCAGCCGTGCAGATAAGATGGCGAATTAGCTGTAATTCTTTGCGGCACGCCGCCGGTCGCGGGCAAAACATAAATTACCGATTGATTATTGTCGTCTTTACTGTGATGACTGATGCCCTGCCATTTGCCGTCGAACGATAAAACGTGATCGTTATTGTTATTGACGGCAAAGTCGGTGTTGATTTCCGTCGGCGAATTTTTTGTCAGATCGAAACGATAAAGCCGCCCGTTACGGTTGTAGATCAGCGCCTTGCCGTCGGGTGTCCAATTCGGTGCTTGCAGCGAATCGATGACCGTATAAATTGTTTTTCGCGTCCCGCTCGCAACGTCCAAGATCTCGATATTACTGCCGATGTAATCGCGATACGGCACAAAATCAGCTTTCGCCGGAACGGTGATTTGGACATCTTTAAAAATCGCCTGTTCGGTTATTTCTGCGTTGTGCGAACAGATAAATAATCCGGCATAAACCTCTTCGCCGAGCGAAATATCGGAAATCTGCGTGACCGAAAAAGGTTCGCCGAAACGCGCGACGGACATTATGAATTGATCGCCTTGACGCTGAAGTTGAATGACATTCGCGGAAGTTAAATCTGATTTGACTTCCTCCGTATTTGCGCTTTTCGCGCGGCGAAATTGCAGTGAAGTCAAGCCGTCGCCGTGCACAACGGCGCTCGCTTGCGCTGAATCCGCATCCAACGAAGTGCGAATGATCAAACCCATTTTTCGGTGCGGATCAACACCTTTGCCGATAAATTCGGCGCGCGCTGTCAGAATAAAATCGCCTTTCAAATGCTTCCACGCGAACTGAAAATCATCGCGTTTATACCACATATTCGTGCCCGAACCTTCGAGCAAATATTGTCCGTTTGTTTCATCGTAAACGGTCTTTCCGGCTTTTTTTACTTCGCCGACATCACTATTAGTTTCAAACAAACCGGACGGTTTTAGCGGCTTTTTCTGGGCAAAAATCGTGACAGACATAAAAAACACGAGCGACAATAAAAATAATATATGTTTGATTTTCATAAAAGTCTCAAGTTTATGGCTGAAAAACAGTTTTGTTCAATTTGAAATCGCCGGTCAAACGAATATCGCGCGACGAACTGCCGACAAGGATCTTAAAATCGCCTTTTTCGGCGATCCAACTCTGTTTTTCGGGATCGTAAAAAGAGAACGCATCTTGGTCGAGCGCAATGGAAACCGTTTTCTTTTCGCCGGCTTTGAGAAAAACTTTCTGAAAGCCTTTCAGTTCTTTCGCGGGACGCGGCAAACTCGCTTGAACGTCCGCGACATAGATCTGCGCGACCTCCGCCGCGTCGAATTTGCCGGTGTTTTCGATCTCGAACCGAATCGTTAAAGCGGCATCTTTGCCCGGTGTCAATTTGAGCGCCGAATATTTGAAATCCGCGAAGGAAAGTCCGTGCCCGAACGGAAAAAGCGGCGCGATGTTTTTTGTGTCGAACCAACGATAACCGACCAGAATTCCTTCGCTGTAAACGACCGATTTGCCGTCGCCCGGATAATGACCGAAAGCATTTGAATCTTCCCAGCGTTTTAGAAAAGTCGCGGGAAGCTTGCCCGACGGAGATATTTTGCCGAACAAAACATCGGCGATCGCGTTGCCGCCTTCCTGTCCGTAATAAAACGCCTGCAACACGACAGGAACTTTGCCGATCCATCGATCCATCAAAACCGGCGCGCCCGATGTCATCACGACGATCGTTTTCGGATTTGCTTTGACAACCGCTTCGATCAATTCTTCCTGTTCTTTCGGCAGATCGAGAGTTGTGCGGTCGCGCGCTTCGACCTCGACCGCATCGGAAAGACCGGCAAAAATCACCGCGACGTCGGATTTTGCCGCCGCCGCCGCCGCCTTTTGCAAAATGTCGTCTTCAAGTAAACGCCAGCCGAGAACAAGATCGGCGTTGCCGCGATTTTCATAATGCTCGACGCGGATTTTGTGCGGTTCGCCCGCTTTCAGTTCGACCGCCGCCGCCGCTTTCAAGGTTGCGTGATCGCCCCAAACATCGACCAGAAGTTTGTCGTCCAAATATAATCTGCCGCCGTCGTTGCTGCTCAAACTGATCGCGTAACGCCCCGAAACCGAAGCGGTCAATTGTCCCGTCCAGCGATTTGAAAAAAGGTCTGCCGGATAATTTTCCGCCGGCGAATTGGTTCCCCAATGAAAATCGAGATTCGAATCAATTCGCGTAAAAGCCGGTGCGCCCGCAAACGTCATATTGGCAAAATATTCGCCCCGCAAGCCGTTTGTTTTTCCGTCGGGCGTCGTCAGATTTTCGGTCGGAATCGGCTGCGTGTCTTCGAGAGAAACGATGCCGGGCGCAAAATTTATCGATAATTTGTCGCCCGCCGCTTTTTTGATTCCTTCGAGCGGGCTGACCGCATAAAACGGAATGACTTCCGCCGAACCGCCGCCGCCGATCCGCGCCGCGTCGGCGTTCGGTCCGATGACGGCGATCGAGCGAATTTTGTTTGCATCAAGCGGTAAAAGGTTCTTTTGATTTTGGAGCAGAACAATTCCGCCGCGCGCCGCTTCGAGCGCGATTTGACGATGTTCGGGCGTGTCGATCGAGCCTTGATCTTGCGTTTTCGCGTCCATCAAACCCGCCAAAAAGAGCACGCGCAAAAGCCGCCGAACCATTTTGTCAATTTGCGCTTCGCCGATCTCACCCGCGGCGAGCGCATTTTTGACCGCTTCCGGGTTGAGAAAACTGCCCGTCGGCATTTCCAGATCGAGACCGTTTTTTAAGGTCGGCACGGTCGAATGAACCGCGCCCCAATCGCTGATGACAAGACCTTGAAAATTCCAGCGTTTTTTCAAAACTTCGGTCAACAGATAATTGTTTTCCGACGCGTAAAAACCGTTGAGCCGGTTGTAAGCCGCCATCACCGACCAAACATTTCCTTGCTGCACGGAAGCCTTGAACGCCGGAAAATAGATCTCGTTGAGCGTCCGCTCGTCCACCTGTGCGTCGATCGTCATCCGGTCGATCTCCTGATTATTGGCGGCAAAATGTTTGACCGACGGAATGACGTTTTCCGATTGAATGCCTTTGATATAGGCGACCGCCATCTGCGCGGCGAGATACGGATCTTCGCCGAAGCTCTCGAAATTTCTGCCGCCAAAGGGCGTCCGCTGAATGTTGACACACGGACCGAGCAACACATTTTTTCCTTTCGCTTTGGTTTCTTCGGCGATCGCCTGCGCGACTTTTCTGATCAATTCCGGATCGAAGCTCGCCGCGAGCGCGATGCTCGAAGGAAACGAAGTCGCCGGTGCCTGCCGGACGCCGACCGGTCCGTCGGTCATTTTCAAAGACGGAATTCCAAGACGCGGAATCGGCACCGTGTCGAAACCCGTGCCCGCGATCAGCGAAATTTTTTCGTCGAGCGTTAATTGTTTGAGCAGGTTTTCAACTTTTGCCTCGATCGCCGGATTCGGTTTTTGGGCGAAAATTGGCGAAAGGCAAAGAAAATTTGCCAAAAGAATAAACGCCGAAAATTTACGCAAGACGCTTTGCAGAATCTTCATCTAATCTCTCCAAACTTTTAAATTTTTTTGAAAATAAGGCGCGCAAAAAACATCAAGAACTAGGGATGTTTCTACAGGTTTGAAAAAGATTCTACCACAGATTTCCAACTTTGTTGCAGTGCCCTGCAAAAGATCGTCGAAAACAAAATCTAAAAGAATAAGCGAAATTGCAATCCGAAGCACCGCCGCAAAAATATGTTTGACGATAAACGGACGCATTCCGGCGCCTCATTTCTTTGTTTCCAAACAGTTACCAGTATTGGTGAACGAGCGGTTTGATGCGACTTTCGTAGAGATCTTGAACGGCTTGCATCGTCTCGCCCGAAAGCGGCGGAAAATCTGCCGCGCGGGCGTTGTCTTCTTCCTGCGCCGGACGTTTGGCGCCCGGAATCGTGCAGGTTACGGCGTCGTGCATCAAGATCCAGCGGAGCGCGAATTGCGCCATCGTCATACTCGCAGGAACGAGTTTTTTCAATTCTTCGACCGCCGCGAGTCCGGTTTCGAAATCGATGCCGGAAAAAGTTTCGCCGACGTCGAAGGCTTCGCCGTGGCGGTTAAAATTGCGGTGATCGTCTTTTTGAAACGTCGAATCGGCGGACATTTTTCCCGTCAGCATTCCCGAAGAAAGCGGAACTCTCGCGAGAATCCCGACTCGTTTTTGCTTTGCCAAAGCGAACATCAGATCGGCGGGACGCTGGCGGAAAATGTTGAAAATAATTTGGACGGATTGGACATTCGGAAATTCGACCGCCTTGATCGCTTCTTCGACCTTTTCGACGCTGACGCCGTAAAAACGAATTTTTCCTTCCTTGATAAAATCGTCCATAATGCCGAAAATTTCGGGATGATAATACGCATCCGGCGGCGGGCAATGAAGCTGGACGAGATCCAAACAATCGGTTTCGAGATTCTTTAAACTCCGCTCGATAAACGAGGTCAGATTTTCGCGGCGGTAGCCCGCGACGGTTTGTTCGGGAAGCCGTCTGCCGATCTTGGTGGCGATAATAATATCTTCGCCGGCGCGGTCTTTTTTAAATTGTGCGAGCAGTTTTTCGCTGTGTCCGTCGCCGTAAACGTCCGCCGTGTCAAAGAAATTGACGCCGCAATCGACCGCCGTGTGCAGTGCGGCGATCGATTCATCATCTTTGACATCGCCCCACGTTCCGCCGATCGCCCACGCACCGAAACTCACTTCCGAAATCTGATAACCGGTTCTTCCCAATTCACGATAATTCATAATTTTACCTGCGTTTTCCGTCAAAAAGCTGAGACTGTTTCAAATCATAAAAGCAAAATTTGTATTTTACAACTCTATTTATTTTTGAATCCGGGAATTATTTTTTCAAATCAAGGGATTTTCGTTATATGATGATTTTGAAAACCTAAATCGAGCGAAATTGTTATGAAAAAAATTATCTGTTCCGTCTTTTTGTTGATGTTTTCTTTTGCGGTTGGTTTTTCGCAGACCCCGACGCCGACCGTCGAGACGTCGCCAAATCCGCTCGCCGATACCGACATCGTTAAAATCTCGACGACTTTAATTCAATTGGATGTGACGGTGACGGATAAAAACGGGAAGATCGTGACCATTCTGAAACCCGAAGATTTCGAGGTTTTTGAAAACGACAAAAAGCAGACCATTACAAATTTTTCGTTTATCAATTCGGTGCCGGAAAAAGATGTGGCGCCGTCCGTAAAGCCAACCAAAAACGAAATTAGCGCGCCCATTCCTTCGGTTCAACTGCGTCCCGAACAGGTTCGCCGAACGATCGCGCTCGTGGTTGACGATCTCGGTTTGTCGGCGGAAAGCATTCAATCGGTGCAAAAGGCTTTGAAAAAATTTGTCGATGAGCAGATGCAGCCGAATGATCTGGTCGCGGTCATTCGCACGGGCAGCGGCGTCGGATCGCTTCAGCAATTTACTTCGGATAAAAATCTGCTTTACGCAGCGATCGAAAAAATTCGTTGGAACCCGATCGGACGCGCCGGCGTCGGGACATTTACGCCGATCGAACCGACCTTGCAGGAACTGATTCAAGCAAACACCGCCATCCCGAGCCGCGCCGGTTCGAATGCGGCGGGCTTGATGGACGAGCAGGTGGAGGCTGAAAAAGACCGCATCACGGTTTTTAACGAGCTCCGCGAAGACCTTTTTACGGTCGGAACGCTCGGTACCATCAACTTTATCGTGAAGGGAATGAGCGATCTTCCGGGCAGAAAATCGATCATGCTTTTTTCGGACGGTTTTTCTTACTGCACGACAACCGATATGAAAAAAGACGCGGCGCGCTGCTCAAAAATGGAAGACGCGTTAAAACAACTGACCGATCTCTGCAACCGCGCTTCGGTGACGATCTATACGCAGGATGCGCGCGGCTTGACGCCGACGGGTTTGACTGCTCAGGATGTTCCCGTTTCGCTGCCGAACTCGCTTCAGCAAGGGCTTCGGACGCGTTCGGATGAATTACGCGACAAACAGCAAGGTTTGGCGTTTTTGGCGGAGGAAACCGGCGGACGCGCGGTTTTTAATACCAATGACCTCAATCTGGGTTTGGAGAAATTACTCGAAGACACGAAAGGCTTTTATTTGATCGGTTATCAACCGGATTCAGATTCTTTTGATCCTAAAACGCGCCGCTTTAATAAATTGACGATCAAGGTCAAACAAGACGGTCTGAACGTCCAATATCGAAGCGGTTTTTTTGGCGTTGCCGATGCTGACACGCGCCGCGCCCTGCCGCAAACCGAAACTCCTTTGCAGCAGATTCTCAAACCATTGACTTCGCCTTTCACCGCGAACGAAATTAATCTGAAACTAAATACGATCTTTGGAAAAGACGAGAAAAACAATACTTTTATTCATTCATTTCTCCATATCGACGCGCGGGATTTGATCTTTACCGATGCGCCTGATGGATCAAAACAGGCGACTTTTGACGTTTTAGGGATCAGTTTTGGCGAAAATGGAGCAATTGTTGACCAGGTCGGACAAAATTATACGATCACCGTTAAAACTGAAAATTATCAAAAGATTTTGGAAGATGGTTTTGTTTATAATTTTGTTTTTCCGATCAAAAAGCCCGGCGCGTATCAAATGCGGATCGCGATTCGTGATGAGGCGAGCGCCAAAGTCGGTTCGGCGAGTCAGTTTATCGAAGTTCCCGACCTCAAGAACGGCGGACTGACGCTTTCCGGGATCGTTTTAGAAAATTTTACCGAAACGCAGTGGAAATCGCTGAATTCGACTCAAAACACGGGTCAAAGACAGATCGATCTGATGCAGGACACTTCGCTCCGGCGTTTTAAAAGAGGCACGATTTTGAGTTATTCGACCGAAATTTACAATGCCAAACTCGATTCGACCAGAAAACCGCAATTGCAAACTCAAATCAGGATCTTTCGTGACGGAAAACTTGTTTTAGACGGCAAGCCGAATCCGTTTAACGGCGATGCGCAAAGCAATCCGACACTCCAATTTGCCGGTGCATTGGGCTTGGGAAACGAGATGAAACCCGGCGATTATGTTCTGCAAATCGTGATCATCGATAAACTTGCCAAAGCCAAACGCCGGTTAGCCGCGCAATGGATTCAATTCGAATTAACGGATTAACTTGAAAACTATTGAAAATAGAGTTTTTTAGCCGCGGATCAACGCGGATTACGCGGATTTTAATTTGAGTTATATTTGTTTTATCTGCGTTCATCCGCGTTGATCCGCGGCTAAATTTTCTTTTGATTTTAATCTGACAATGTAGAATGTAAGTGTTTAGTGGAAAAATAGGAAAAATTTATGATCGAAAAAGTTCGCTGGGGCATTTTGGGCGCGGCAAATATTGCCGTTAAAAAAGTTATTCCGGCAATGCAAACGGGAAAATTCTGCGAGATAAAAGCAATTGCATCAAGAAGCGCAGAAAAAGCAAAACAAACCGCCGCCGATTTGAATATTCCGAAATTCTACGGTTCTTACGAAGATCTCTTAAACGATGCGGAAATCGAAGCGGTTTATATTCCGTTGCCGAATCATCTGCATTATGAATGGGCAGCCAAAGCCGCCCGCGCCGGCAAGCACGTTTTGTGCGAAAAACCGATCGGTTTGAATGCCGAAGAAGTTCGCCGATTAATTGAGGTCAGAGACCTGACGGGCGTAAAAATTCAGGAAGCCTTTATGGTGCGGACGCATCCGAAATGGCTTAAAGTTCGCGATTTGATCCGGCAGGGAAGAATCGGAAAATTGCGGGCGATCGCGGGATTTTTTAGTTATTTTAACGATGACGCGGCAAATATTCGCAACAAAGCGGAAATGGGCGGCGGCGCGTTGATGGACATCGGTTGTTACTGCATCAATATCGCGCGGTTCATTTTTGAGGACGAGCCGCAACGAGTTTCAAGCTTGATCGAAAGAGTTGAAAATACGGGAATCGATAAATTGACCACGGCGCTGCTTGATTTTTCAAAAGGACAATCGACATTTACTTGCTCGACGCAGCTTGTGCCCTTTCAAAGAATGCAGTTTTTCGGCACGCAAGGAAGAATCGAAGTGCAGATTCCGGTCAACATTCCGCCCGCAACTCCGACGCGGATCTTTATTGACGACGGTTCTGATCTATACGGCAAAAATATCAAAACGATCGAATTTGCCGCCGTCGATCAATATACGATTCAAGGCGATCTGTTTTCGCGGGCGATCCGCGAAAATACCGTGCAGGCAATTTCGCTCGAAGATTCATTTGCCAATATGGCGGCGATCGAAGCGGTTTTTCGTTCGGCGAAAACAGCAAGTTGGGAGTCGCCCGAAACTTTATAAACGCCAATCATTTCGGCGCAATCAGGACATAATCTTTTCCTTTATAAAAACGAATGCCCTTGGCGTCCGGCATCATCATTAAAGGTCGCGGACGTTTCAGTTCGTTATCATTTATGGTCGCGACGGAAAGAATTTGTTTGCTGCTCAGATCGAAAATATTTAATTTATTACCTTTGGCAAATCCGAAGCCGTAAGCGCCGATGCCGAGCAGTTTGTCGCCGATCGTGACGGGCGAATCGGTGATAAAAAAGCCTTCGTATTTGCCGCTGATCTCGGTCGAATAACCCGATGTATCAACGAGTCCGGCAACCACAAAACGGTTTTCGCCGAGCTTTGCCGCCGCTGAATTTCGCGCCTGCGTTTGGGCGCTCTGTCCGGCAAAATAAAAACTTGTCGGAACGATCTTGGTCAAAGACGCGTCGGTTAAAACTTCATAACTCGTTTTGTTTTGCGCGTTCGCGAGCGCCGCGAAGGCGATTGTCAAAGTCAGACATAAAATTCCGAAAGATAGGTTTTGTTTGATAAAATTCATATTTTTCTCCGAAGTTTTTGTGGTGAATATTATTTTACAACAGCTTTTGTCTGGAACTAAAACTAAGTCTGCATTATAATAAAAAATATTTAAGAAAATTGGTCAGACCAATTATTATAATTCAATTTACCGAGATCGCTGCGAAATTTTCAATTATTGAGCGGAAAATATCAGAAAATGACGGTTTTAGATGTTTTCGGGCTCGCAGGCGATGAGGTTTTTGCCGGTCGAAGCAGCGCGGCGGGGGACGACAAAGTTTTGTGAAAATGGGTCGTTTTTGACTGCTTGCCTCTAAAAAAACAGGGTTCAAGACTTCCGAACGCGCCCGCCAAAGCGCAAATCCGACAAGTCTTGAAAAGCATAAAACGGCTATATCTGTTGAGTTTAGGTAGGTTTTTTGACAAAATTACGCCTAAAATCAAAACAGTTCTTGAAGATTTTGACAGTATAAAATAGAATGTAACGACAGCTTTTCAAATTCTTCTTTTATCTTAAGGAAACTAAAATTCAATGAAAAAGACAGCACTATTTATATTAGTCGCCATTTGCTTTCAGACCTTTTGTCTGCAACTACAACAAAGTTTCGCCCAGAGCAGTCAGGATTTGGTCGCGACCGAGATCACCGACAGCGATGCGTATTTTCGACGGACTCTCGAGCGACCGAAACTAAAAGATCGCTCGGCGGAAATCGAAGCGTTGCTCAAAAAAATGACTTTGGAAGAAAAAGCCGGACAGATGACGCAGCTCGAGATCGGGCAGATCACTTCGAGCAGCGATTCGAATATCCAGATCGACGCGGCAAAACTCGAAAAAGCGATTGTCGAATACAAGGTCGGTTCGATCCTGAATGTCAACGGACACGCGCTTTCGGTTGAAAAATGGTGGGAAATTATCGGTGCGATCCAGGCGGCTTCCGCCAAAACGCGTTTGAAGATTCCGAATATTTACGGGATCGATTCGAT
>JBBQOA010000121.1:0-10125 GCA_038330465.1 Pyrinomonadales bacterium | reverse complement strand
ATTTAGCCGATTTTTATAGGCTTTTGAACGAATCCATTGCTCGTCCGAATAATATGCCCGCGTGACGACTTTCGCTTCGGCAAAACCTGTTTCTTTGGCGAGCATTTTGATCGCTTTCGGAGTCGGGAAAATCAGATGACGCGGAACTTCCCACGCAAACCAATCCACGCGGTGCCACGCAGCGCCGAGCGAATGCGGATTCGGATAAAACAAAACCGCTTTTCCGCCATCGGCAAGCAGCTCGTTGACGCGCCGCAGCGCGCCTTGCGAATCGTTGATATGCTCGAAAACGTGATTGAGAACGATCAAATTATATTTCCCGCGCGGAATCTCGATGGTCCGAAAATCGCCCGCAAAGACGCGGCAGCTCGTCACTTCCCGCGCAATCTGCGCCGCCGCTTCGTTCCATTCCAAGCCTTCCGTCTGCCAGCCGACCTTTTTGAGTTTTTCCATCTGCCAGCCCGCGCCGCAGCCGAGATCGAGCGCGTAATGCGCGCCCGCGCCCTTCGGCAAACATTCGTCCATAACGAGTCCGTAAAAGGCGCGTTCGCGGAAAAACGCGGATTTCGCCAAAATTTTGCCGAGCGTGCCCGTCGTGCCGTGCGTCGTTTTGCCTTTAACTTCAGCGACGATCGCTTTGCGCAGATCGCGACGAAACCCGCCGTCCGGCAGGGCGTCGAAATCAATGTCGGGAATTTCGCGTTTTAGGTTATACGGCGAATATTCCGTCGGGTAACACAGGTGCAGATCTTCCTGAATGACCATCGGGTTTTGGAAAACGGTTTCGCACAAATTGCAGAGATGATACGAAAATTCACCCGGCACGCCGTGCAGACGGTCGGGCGTCGTAAAGAAAAGTTTCGTGTTGTGGCTCGCGCAAATCGGACAGCTTTCAAGCATCGCGGTGCGCGGCGAAATATGTTCACCGATCATTTTTAAAATTTTAACAGATTTTCGATTTTCGATTTAATCCATTTTCTTTCGTCGCCATCGACAAAGGTTTTCCAAATCACAAGCGCATAAGCGGCGGTGCAGATCAAAGCGAGCGGGATCAGCCACCACGAAAAATTGTCGTAAAAGACGGCAAAAATAACCGGCGGCAACAAAAGTATGATCCCGATCAAAAGACTGCCGAAATGGTTGAAAAATTTGAATCGTGCTCCGGTGATGCGTTTGGCGAGCCAGATGATTGCAAACGCGTCGATGATCACGCGCAGGCTCCAAGCCATCGCCGCGCCGATGATTTGGTATGAATTGACGAGCCAGACCGCCATCGAAAGATACAAGACGAGTTCGATCCAGTAGAGTTTGGCGAAAACGTCGGTTCTGCCCGAAGCCGTGATCGTGCTGTGCGGAATATAGGCGAGAATATTGAAAAACAAGCCGAACAGCAGCACGTAAAAAGGAATTGAGCTTTCCCTGCCGAATTCCGCGCCCGCCCAAATCGTAAAAAACGGTTTGGCGACGACGCACATAAACATTATCGCGGGCAGCAGCCAGATCAGATTAAGGCGAATGCTGCGGGCAAAAAGTGTGTCGAATTCGATTCGTTTTTCGGGCGCGAGCAGTTGCGAAAACGCCGGCACAAGCGACTGCGTCATTGATTGCGAAAACATCGTCGCCATATTCGCAAACGTAAAAGCGATCGAATAATACGCCAGAGACTGGACGGAAACATACCGCGCGAGCAGAAGTTTTTCGACATTTGAAAGCAAGATCGCGGCGATCATCGCGATCAGCCAGCCGCCGCCGAATTTCAATAAAGGCTTAAAATAAGATCGGTTGATCGTCGACGCGTAAAGTTCGGGCAAAAGGCGACCGGAAGTAAAGACCGTTCCGACAAAAATAACGACCGCCGCGAAAAAGGCGACCCAGACGGCTTCGACGATAAATCCGCCGAGATACAAAACGAGCGGCGTCGCGATCGCCATCAAGATCTTCGGCGCGGCATTGACGAGCGTGTTCAGATCCATCCGCAACCGCGCAAGCTGCGGCGTGTTCAAGACCGACGCGAGAATACCGAGAACGAATGAAACCGAGGTGATCTTTAAGGCAATGCTCGCGCTCGTCTGAAAATTTTCGTGCACCTTGAACCATTCCGAAATGATCCAATGTGAAAAAACAAACATCGGGACGGCGAACACGAGCGCCGTCAAAAGCGCGATCAAGGTTGCCGTGCGGACGATTTCGCCTTCCTTTTTTCTTTCGCCCTGTCCGTAAGCCTCTGAACCGAATTTAGTCGAAGCGATGCCCATTCCGAAATCGGCAAACGCGAAATAATTCGGGATCAAACCGACCAGAATCAAAATGCCGTAACCTTCCGAACCTAAAAATCTGATCACAAAATGCGTCGAAACGAGCGCGACAAAAAGCGGTAAAATCTGTCCGGCGAGCGTCCACAGGCTTCCTTTGACGACCTTTGTCGTCATTCCGCGGGTTGAAGGTATTTCCGTTTCGATGGAAGAATTGATTAATGCGATGTTTTCCGACAATTTTCTGACCTTTTCAAACTTACAAAATTCTTTTGAAAGAATATGTTTTATCAAGCAATCGAGTCAAACCGCGCGGACAAAAGAAAAACCGCATTCCTTAAAATTCAAGGAATGCGGTTTTTTTGTGAAGAAAGCCGGAAGTCTCATACCGACCTTATTTAATCTTCCGCGATGAACGCAATGACCACTAGAACAGGCAGCTGATCCGACAAACCTCGTCGCATCATTTTGTGAAAGGATGACTGCCGCCGGACGGATCCGCGCCATAATTTGCAGACGCGTTATTCGCCGGTTTGCGTACCGCTTCTGTAACCGAGAGGTGAGTGATTTACTTTTGAAAAATAGACGCTCGAAAGATCAATAAAGCGAGCATTTTCGGTTGAATTGACATTGCGGTGAAGGGCTTTGGTAAGGTTTCTGTCAATTTTTTTTCGGCAGAGTCGGTTGGTTGATTTAAATATGTACTACTTCTTTTATTTAAGGTCTGGATTGAAAAAAGTGAAAGGTTTCAGACGAATCGAAAGTACTTCTTAATCTCCAGAAAAGCACGAAGGAAACCTTTCACTGATTTCATTATATGCAAGGTCTGTGCCATTCATCCCGAAGTTTTTGTAAAGTTTGGGATTTACCGCATAAACGCCCTATTTGAAAGCGTTTTCGGCGATTACCGATTTTTGAACCGGACGAGAATCAATCGAAGGTGAGGCAAAACCGATATGAATAAAATTTACCGGGCGAGGCAAAACTCCCCAAATATTTAAGCGAAAATCAAAGTTTCCCGCCGATCTGTTCAATTATTCCTTAGTCAACCTAAAAAGAAATCTTCAAATCGCCGGAATATTCAAACAATTCTCCGAAAGACGCCGATTCGATAACTTTGGAATAATTTTGGGCGCGAAGCTTCCGAATATCTGACAGCTAATGATTATTGATCTATAATTGAAATTTATAAAAACCGCGCCGAACGAGCGGCGGCGCCTTAATTTTATCAAGGCAATTCGATTGTCAAAAGGAGATTCCTGATGCGTAATTTCACTTTTTTTTGCATACTGTTGTTGGCAGTGGCGATCACTTTTTTATCGACTAACGATTTTATGAGCTTAAAGACAAATGTTCGTGCTTCTGAAATGAATAATGACGAAAACAATCCTTTACTTGCCGAATGGAAAGGCGATTTCGGCGGCGTTCCGCCTTTTGATAAAGTAGAGATCGCCCAATTCAAGCCCGCGCTCGAAGCCGCGATGAAAGAAAATCTCGCCGAGATCAAGAAGATCGCCGGTAATTCAGCCGCGCCGACGTTTGAAAATACGATCGCCGAAATGGAGCGCGCCGGACACGCGCTCGACCGCGTTTCGACCGTTTACAATATCTGGTCGGGCACGATGAGTTCGCCCGAAATGCGCAAAGTGGAAAGCGAAATGGATATCAAGCTCGCCGCTTTTTCGGATCAGATCACGCAGAATTCCGCGCTTTTCAAACGCATCGAAACCGTTTACAACGCGCCCGAAAAAGCCAAACTGACGCCCGAACAGCGGCGTCTGACGTGGCGTTATTACACGAATTTCGTGCGTGCCGGAGCAAAGCTCGGCGCGGCGGAAAAGAAACGTCTCTCGGAGATCAATCAATCGTTAGCCGGATTTTATACGCGCTTCAGCCAGCATCTGCTCGCCGACGAAACCGATCTCTATCTCGAAATCAAGGACGAAGCGGAGCTTGCCGGACTTCCGCAATCGGTCAAGGACGCGGCGGCGCAAACTGCCGAAGCGAAAAATCTGAAAGGCTCGTGGGTGATCGCCAACACGCGCTCGTCGGTCGATCCGTTTTTAAGTTATGCGGCGCGGCGCGACCTGCGCGAAAAGGTCTGGCGAATGTTCGTCAATCGCGGCGACAACGGCGATAAAAACGACAATAACGCGATCATCACCGAAATTCTCCAGCTTCGCGCCGAACGCGCTAAATTATTAGGTTTTCCGACGCACGCGCATTGGCGATTGGAAAACGCGATGGCGAAAACACCCGAACGCGCGATGGAATTGATGGAAGCCGTCTGGAAACCGGCGGTCGCCCGCGTCAAGGAAGAAGTCGCCGATATGCAGAAACTCGCCGATAAAGAAGGCGCGCGCCTGACGATCGAGCCGTGGGATTATCGCTACTATATGGAAAAGGTGCGCAAAGAGCGCTACGATCTCGACCAGAACGAGGTCAAACCCTATTTGCAGCTCGAAAAATTGCGCGAAGGAATGTTCTGGGTCGCGGGCGAGCTTTTCAATTTCAAATTTACGCCTGTCACCGATGTGCCCGTTTATCATCCGGACGTGCGCGTCTGGCAAGTGACCAATAAAACGAGCGGCAAACAGATCGGACTCTGGTATTTCGATCCATATGCGCGTGCCGGTAAACGCTCGGGCGCGTGGATGAACGCCTACCGCTCGCAGGAACGAATGGACGGCAAAAACGTGACGACGATCGTTTCCAATAATTCAAACTTCGTCAAAGGCAAACCGAATGAGCCGATCCTCATCTCGTGGGACGACGCGACGACGCTTTTTCACGAATTCGGACACGCGCTTCACGGACTCAGTTCGAACGTCACTTACCCGTCGCTGGCGGGCACCGCCGTTCCGCGCGATTACGTCGAATTCCCTTCACAGCTGATGGAACACTGGCTTTCGACGCCCGAAGTTCTCCAAAAATTCGCGCTTCATTACCAAACCGGCAAACCGATCCCGCAAACGCTCGTCGATAAGATCAAAAAAGCTGCGACCTTTAATCAAGGCTTTGCGACGGTCGAATATCTGGCAAGCGCGCTCGTCGATATGAAGCTTCATCTCGCCGGTGCGCAAAAGATCGATCCCGACAAATTCGAACGCGAAACGCTCCTTAAACTCGGAATGCCGAAAGAGATCGTGATGCGCCACCGGACGCCGCAATTCGGGCATATTTTTGCGGGCGACG
Source organism: Pyrinomonadales bacterium (assembly GCA_038330465.1). Taxonomy (GTDB): domain Bacteria; phylum Acidobacteriota; class Blastocatellia; order Pyrinomonadales; family Pyrinomonadaceae; genus JAFDVJ01. The sequence goes on along the minus strand of JBBQOA010000121.1, from coordinate 4,678 downwards.
GTTATTCCGCCGGATATTACAGCTATCTGTGGTCGGACGTGATCACGGCGGACGCTTTCGGCGCGTTCACCGAAGCCGGCGGACCGTACGACAAAAAGGTCGCGGCGCGGCTCGTCAAATACATTTTCTCGGTCGGCAATACGATCGATCCGGCGCAAGCCTACCGCAATTTTCGCGGACGCGACCCTGAGGTCAGCGCGCTCATGAAAAAACGCGGCTTTCCCGTCAGCGACGCGAAAACTCCGTCAAAAACGGATCCGAAGCCGAAAAACAAAAAGCGTTAAAGCGCAAAAAAAGTCGGAAACTTTGAAACAGTTTCCGACTTTTTTTATTTGGCGAATTTCTTGCGCGCTCAAAAAAGTCTTCGCTGACCTTCGATGACTTCGGTGATGATCAATTCGATCTCGTTTTCCTCAGCCGTTTCGCATTCCTTCAAAACCTCGCGCTTTTGGACGTTCGAAAGCTCGCGCCAAACTTTTTTCAGTTCGTTTGATTGATGAATAACGTAAATTGTTCGATTCGGTGTCATATTTTTCCGATCAAATAAAACCGGAGTTGAATGTTGATTTTTCGCGCCTTCGGGCAAATTGCCGTTTTTAACTACACACTTTGTCCAAACGTCAACAGATTGTTGTCAGGATCAACGATCGAAAATTCCTTTTGCCCCCAAGGCTTCGTTTGTAACTGTCCGTTTGGGTGAATGCTGACCCGGGCTTCTTGAAAAGACTGATACAGTTTATCAATTTTATCGGTTCGGATATAAACTTGTCCGTAATTTTCAGTGGGATCAAGGTCTTTAAACTCGAAAAAATGGATTTGAATATTATCCTTTTCAACCATCAAATATTCGTCAAAGTCGCCGCCGTATTGCCCAAAACCAAGTTTGTCAAGGTAAAAATCTTTCGTCACGGCTTTGTCACGCATTGGTAATTTCGGATTAATTTCTGTCAGCATATTTTTTAAATTTGGTTGATTTATTTTCTCACCGCATAATCATCATTTAATCCCTTTCCAATGAGAATTTGCGGCATCCATTTTTTGATTCTTTCCTCACGGGTTTTGGATTGTTTGGCTTGCGAAAAATAAAGAATGTAGGCTCTTTGACGTCCCGGTGTTAATGATTCAAAAGCGGTTTTCAAGACAGGCATTTCGTCTAATTTATTTTGAAGCTCTTCGGGAATTTTGAATTCTGCCGTCTTTTTAAAATTCACTTTCGAACCGGCTTTTTCTATCTCAACGGCTTCATAAATATAGGCTTTCAAGATGGATTCCATTCGCGCTATTTCTTGAACATTGGTGAACCGAATCTGGCGCGTTGCCTGCACATTCTCCGTTTGTCGGATTAAAATGCCGTTCGCATCTTTGAGTAACGCGCCTTTGAAAAAACTAAGCGCGCAGTATTCGTTAAAGGCACTCAGCAAAACGATGTTGCCTTTCTCAAAGGTATAACAAGGAATGCTCCATTTCAATTCTTCGTTCAATCCGCAGTCAAGAACGATCGTTCTCAATTTCTCTAATTCTGCGTCCCAGTTGTGGACTTTGCATTGCGGAGTATTAACTAGCGGACAACGCCCGCAACCCGCCGTGAAATATACCTCAACTTTTGGATTCATTCTATTCAATTAATGATGCTCGGGTCCACCTTCCGGCAAATTGCCGTGTATTCGCGCACTTCCGATATGATCTTCATTGAGCAAAATTTGGCGGATCGCGCGCCTTCAGAAATAATCTAATTTCCCACTGTTATTCGGCAGATCGACTGTTTGATTTCATTATAACTACGAATTCTTATGATTTACCATAAATTTTATAAGCCATTTCGCCGGTTATTCGCGGGACCCGAATTAAATCCTCTTTCAGCTTTTCACCTTGATTCGGATCAATGTAGTCTCTTCCGGTTGTAACGGCATTCGGGTCTAAGCCGTAAACACCGATATTGAACATAAAAACGGGTTCAGTTTGGGCTTTGAACCAATGGATATTATCTCTTTGACTGGAAATGGTCGAAACATCGCCGACGGTGAGCAGTTTGTCTTTAGTTGGTTTGATAATGAGAAATTCGGGTTCGTCTGAAATACGGTCGAAATGCCATCCGTGAGCTTCGCCTTTGAGCATCATATGCATTGTCGCCATATTTTGATGTCCGTGCGGAACAACTGAAACTCCTTTTTTAATTCCGTAAAAATACGGTGCAAAACTAAGTTCATCCGGCAATTTTTTGATATTTGAAAAGGTCACATCTTCAGCGGTCTCATGATCGTCAAAAAGTTTTGTTGATTTCGCAAGTTGCTGATAATCAATAGCTTTGAGCAAATCTTTGATCTCAACTTGATTGAGTAAAGATTCAATTTGCGCTTGCCATTCAACAGGCTTGATCTCACCTTTTCGCAAATTTATGCTGATTTGTTCCATCTCGAAAACCCATTTGTGAGCAATCGGTTTGACACTTCCTTTCAGCGATTGTGCCTCACACAAACTGCTGACAAGCGTCATCGAAAACAACGAACCAAGCATATTTCGAGTAAAATCGCGGCGTGATATATTTTTCATCGATTTATAACAAAAAAGGCTATTCTAAATTAAATCAGAACAGCCTAATAATCAACGTCTTTGTATCGAAAAATGAATGATGCCCGCGTCCGCCTTCGGGTATATTCCCGTGATAAATTTCCGCGCCGGTTTCTAAAAACTCTTTCGACTTTTCAGTCATTCCAACCGCCAACGCTTTTACTTATCAGATATTCCCAAGCCGTAAGCGTTTAAATCATCAAATCTTCAACTTTCTCGGCGTCATTAACTCAATTTAAGGTGATTTCCTTTTTCAGCTCCCATTAGCTTCTTAAAAAATCTTCGGGGATCGGTATCTGATTTTTTTCAGCAAACGCCAAAAATTCCTTAATCGTCACGGGCGAATGCGTTCTTCCGCATTGTTCTTTTCGGTCTTCTTCGTAGGAGTAAACTTTGCCCTCAAATAATAGATACCCATGCTCGCCCCATTGATCAACACGCCCGACCGTGAAATGCGGGCAATCAAGATAAAAAATCTGTTCGTAATTTTCCATTAATCTGAAAAAATAATTTTCCTTCAAACTATTTGGTGTTTAATGATGCTCTTTCGCACCATCGGGTATATTCCCGTGATAAATTTCGCTTCCCGTGGCAACAAATTCCTTCGCCTTTTCCGCCATTCCCGCCGCAAGGGCTTTTTCCGCTTCAACGCCCTCTTTTGTGGCATATTCGCGGACATCTTGGGTGACTTTCATCGAGCAGAAATGCGGTTCATATCGTTGAAAATTTGTCCATTTGATGAATTCCTCCAACTATTGACGGTACGATAGTTTTGAAATGTATAATAAATTCCTTGAAATTAGTATTCTCACTGTTTTTATTATTCCAAACCATTTCATAATCAATCATCAGAGGCTTTCCTGATTCGTCAAAAATCATTTGAGTGGAATTGTCTTCGGAGAGAACTTTTGATTTTGGTAAAATTGTTGCTCCGATGCCGAGATTTGCCCAAGTTTCGAGCATTTGATAGCTTAACGCCTTACCTGAATATTCCTTTAGATTCAGGTTTTTCTGTTTGAAAAGTTCTCTTGTAGTATTAGCCAGCCCGCATTCATTCGGCACCATTAGAAAAGTTGAGTCGGCAATGTCTTCAAGCGATAAGTTGCTAACAACGGTTCTTTTTGAGTTTTTTTTGACTACGTAAAGAAGTTCCTCCTCGTAAAATGGAAGTTTGCTTTGGTTTGGATACTGCGAACTCCTCGGAGCAAAAGCGAAATCTAATTTTTGATCCGCCAATTGTTCGTATAGATCAGTTAGATTCAATTCGGTAAAAATAAACGAGAAATTCGGATGACGATTAGCAAATGGTTCGATTACTTTGGTTAGCAAACTCGAATTTATCAAGGGCGATAAGCCGAGCCGAAACTGTGTTTCCTCGATATTTTGAAAAGCCCTTGACTGATTTTTTAGATTGACTTGAGCAAGTAAAACATTTTCAATCAGCGGCATCAAAAAAATTCCAAAATCGGTCAAACTCACTTTTCGCGTAGTTCGGTTGAACAAACGTCCGCCCAATTCTTCTTCTAATTGGACAATCGCATTGGAAAGAGTCGGTTGTGTAACAAAACACAATTCCGCCGCTCGACTGAACGAAAAAGTGTCGGCAACGGCTTTTGCATATTGTAACTGGCTTAGATTCATTTATTGAGAATAACTATAAGTCTTATAAAAAAATACAATTTCTAAATAAGTGGTTTTTTATTTATAGTATTTTCTATACCAACTAAGCAAGTTGGTAAATTTATAAATGTTAAAGACAATTAGGAGAACGAAATGAATTATTTAGAAATTACATTAAAGATCGATTCGAGCAACCGTCCGGCGGCAGTTGAAGTTTATTCAAAATATAAACAACCATTTTTGAGCGGCATCGCGGGAGCTAAATCAAAAGAACTGCTAGTGCGGGACGAGGACGTGCAGGTATTACACGGTTTCGATTCACAGGCGAATGCCGAGGCATATCTTTCCAGTTCGCTTTTTAAAGATGATGTTGTAACTGCTTTAAAACCTCATTTATCAGGCGATCCGGATGTTCGCATTTACACTACTGTTTAATGTGAAAAAAACTAAAAGTGAAAAAGTTTGTTGCCGTTAATTTGCAACAAACTTT
>JBBQOA010000120.1:0-10141 GCA_038330465.1 Pyrinomonadales bacterium | reverse complement strand
GATTGATCGCCGATTGCGGGTGCGAATGTCCGCCGTGACAAGTGTTGCACGAAATTTCGGGGCGATTGTCGAAATGATTTTTGTTAAGTTCAAACGTCATTTTGATCATTTCGCGGGCAGTTTCCTTTTCTTTCTTGACATCTTTTTCAAAATCCGCATCGTTTGAAACGTGGCAGAATTTACAATCGACGTTCAGCGAAGCCGCCATCAGATTCATCACTTTGCCGAGTTGATCGGCAGGCATATCATTTAAAACCTTGATATTTTTGAACTTCTGCCCGGCGGTTTCAATCTGTTTCGTCTGCATCTCGGCACGCGGCAAAAAGAAGCCGAGCGCACAGAGCGAAAATGTAAATATAGCGGCGATTTTAATTTTTGTTTTCATAAATTATTCTTTATCTTTTAGTTTTTCCAACGCAATTTCGTAAGCGGTTTTTGGCTCTCCGCGCCGGCTTTTCTCGAATTCTTCCCGAAAATCTTCCAAAAGCGGCAGATCAACCAAATCTTTTTCTCTGCCCGAAGCCTTTTTGCTGGCGATAATGTCGCGGATATTGGCGACCGGAAAACCATCGATCATCAACATTCTTTTTTTTGCTTCGTCAAAACTTTCGATCCCGTCCGGCGCGAAAACCAAATCCAAATCAAACGGACCTGATTTAAGCTGCACGAAATCAACGCCTCTAACGATTTTTCCGGCAATTTCATCATCGATTTCAAAATCCAGTTCGCGCAACGCTTTGACGATATTCGCGCCGTTTTCCGCGCTTTTTTTCGGAAACAAATCAACGTCCTGCGTGGTCGAAGGATACCCGAGGAGAATCGCGCCGCTTTTGCCGATAAACATAAATTCGACTTTGTGTTTAGCGAAAGTTTCGGCAACCTCGACGGCTTGCCGGAGTTGAAAATAACTACGATTTGCCATCTTTTTTGACGATTTTATATCCCAAATAACGCGGCAAATTTTCGTCCGCCCATTCCCGATATTCGCGCATCGTTTCAAAAGCCCGCGCCGGCGCGTCGTCCAAAACGGGTTTGTATTGGCGGAAAAAACCGTATTTTATCCGCTGCTCAAGACTCCGTTTCAATTGTCGCCGACATTGTTCCTTAAAGTCTTCCATAATTTTTAAGCCGCGGATAAAAGCGGATTTCGCAGATTTTTATTTAGGATAACCGATTTCTTCAATGTCTTCTTGCAAATCTTCAAGTGAAATATCTTTGTTTAATTGTTTCAACAGTTCATTTGATAAAGGCTTTTGCTGATAAATATTCTCAATTGCTACAAGAGAAAATTCTCTTCCGAAATAATATTCTGCCCAATTTTTGTATGTCGAAGGATTGCGATCCAAAATTGCCAGCAATTCATTCATTCCGTCCGGGTCTTTTTCCTCCGGAAAATTAATTTCACCGATTTGCCAAAACGCATCTGAAAATTTTCGCCAAACGCAAAATGTTGTGTTTTCTAACGAAAATGCCGGTTCAGAGAGAAAATTTTTGAACTCACTCGGGACATTATCTAAAATGCCCTTCCAAATTTCAACCGGTTCGTTGAAATTTGGGCTCATTGAAGATTCGTGGGCAAAACCTTTGATTATCGCTCCATTTGAATTGAACAAAACAAAATAATCATCGCCGGAACCATCCCGCATTGATGCCATCGCTTCGTTCTCGCTCCATTTTGAGTTAAATGAATAATATCTATATTCCCACTCAGGCGAAATAATAGCATCCAACATCGCCAGAGATTGTGAAAGTTTTTCCAGCGATTCAACACCAGGCAAATTTGCTAAAACTTTTCTCATTGAAATTCGCAGAATCCGCGTTAATCCGTGGCTAAACTATCTAAATTTAACTCATCCAGTTTATTCCGGCTTCCGCGTTCCATTTGGTCGTCGTCTTTTTAAGTTTCGTCCAAAATTCGATCGACGATTTGCCGGTGATGTCGTTTGCGCCGAAACGCGATTCGTTCCAACCGCCGAACGAAAAAGGTTCGCGCGGGACGGGTACGCCGATGTTGACGCCGATCATTCCGGCGCTGGCGTGTTCCATCACATACCGCGCCGCGCCGCCCGATTGCGTAAAAACCGAAGCGGCATTGCCGTATGGATTGGCGTTTTCGATCTTTAAGGCTTCGTCCAAAGTTTCGGTTCTCATAATTGAAATGACGGGTCCGAAAATTTCTTCGGTTGCAACCGACATTTCGGGCGTCACGAAATCGATGACGGTCGCGCCGACGTAAGTGCCGTTTTCCTTGCCTTCAACAACCGCGCCGCGCCCGTCAACAAGAATTTTCGCGCCGTTCGATTCGGCTTCCGAGATGTAACTTTCGATTCTTTCCTTCGCCGCTTTGGAAATCACCGCGCCTAAATTCACGCCCGGAATAACTTTCCGCGCTTCGTCGCAAATTTGGTTAATGATCGGATCGACATTGCCGACCGCGAGCATCGCCGAAGCCGCCATACAGCGTTGTCCGGCGCAGCCCGACATCGACGCCGTGACGTTCGTCGCCGTCATTTGCGGATTCGCGTCGGGCAAGACGAACAGGTGATTTTTCGCGCCGCCGAGCGCAATGCAGCGTTTTAAGTTATGCGTCGATTGCTGATAAACGAGCTTTGCAACGCGCGTCGAACCGACAAAGCTGACCGCTTCGATGTCTTTGTGCGCGCACAAACCTTCGACGATTTCGCGCCCGCCATTGATGACGTTAAAAACGCCGTCGGGAAGTCCGGCTTCTTTTAAAAGCTCGCACATTCGGACAACCGAGAGCGGCACGAATTCCGAAGGCTTCATGACCATTGTATTACCAAGCACGAGCGCGTTCGGCATCGTCCAATTCGGCACCATTAAAGGAAAATTAAACGGCACGATCGAGGCAACGACGCCCAAAGGAAAATGCTCGGTGCGGCATTCGACGCCCTTTGAAACTTCGAGAATTTCGCCCGACACAAGCTGCGGCATCGAACAGGCAAATTCGGTTAATTCGATAGATTTTTCGACTTCCGCTTTCGCTTCGCCGTAAGTTTTGCCGTTTTCTTCGGAAACAAGTTTCGTCAGTTGGTCCAAATCTCTTTCGAGCAGCGCGCGATACCGGAAAAAGACCTGCGCGCGCTCCTTTATCGGCGTCGCGCTCCATTTTGGAAAGGCATTTTTGGCTGATTCGACCGCTTTGTTTAATTCATCGACGCTCGCCATCGGAACGCTTGAGAGCAAATTTCCGTCAAGCGGCGACGTGACATCCAAACTCTCCGTCGCCGCGCTTTCGTGGAAAGCGCCATTGTAATAATTTTTAACTTTTTCGTATTTCATAATTTCTTTTTTAGCCGCAGATTTTCGCAGATTTCGCGGATCAGATTTTATTTTTGAGTTTCAATCCAATCTTTTGAGTAAGTTTTTTTATCCGGCTCAAATTTGGTTTTGTATTCACCCCAATCCATAAATTCATAGTATTTAGTCATTGCTTCAAAATGACTTTTCGCCTCGACTGTCCAATTAATCTGTCACTTACTTTTGTAAGATTCACCAAACTTTTTCTCTGATATGTTCACAAGGCAACCCATCAACAAAATTTGATACTTCCCCAAAATTCAATATTTTAGCAGGAATCACCCAGGCTGAAGAACCATCTCTAAATTGAATTTCGATCCGCCAGAGCGAACTGCCGCTTCTACTCCTTGTTTTGATCGGCATCCTTGATTTTTGGTATGCAACCCGATTCAATTCTTTCCAGTAAAACTGTCGCCCGTCATTGCGGGTCAGACCGTCATTTGTAAAATGTTTAACCGATTTGAAATAACCCCAAAGAAATAGCCCCAGTGCAAGGCTAAAAACAACTAAACCCATCAATCCTATTGCGATACCTACACCATTAAAAGTAATGATGCCAGCTACGAGAAAAAACAATTCCAGCGGTACAAGAAGAATTCCTAAAACAGCGATTGCAATGATTGGAGCTTTACTTGTTTTTACTTTGAGCATACCTATTTTTTAACCTCTGTGAACAAAGTTGTTCATTGAAAATTTTAAAATAAATGACCATTAACCTGCTATTGACATTTCTTCCGGCGGAAAGGCTTTCATCAAAATCAAATATACAATAAACCCGATCGCAAACGTGACAAACCACGCGTAAATATAAATCGTGTCGAAGAAATTCGGATCAGCAACCTGTCCGCCGGGCGTCGTCGCGGCGCGCAGGAATCCCGGCACGACGGGCGCGACGGCGACGACCAGAGCGATGATCGCACGCCAGTTGAAACCGCTTGAATACGAATAGATTCCATCGGTTTTGAAAAGTTCGCCAAGCCGCAGTTTTTTGCCGCGCAGCACGAAATAATCGCAGATCATAATTCCGCCGATCGCGCCCATCAAACCCGAATAGCCGATCAGCCACGTAAAAATATACGCGCCCATCGACGACATTAATTGCCAGGGCATCATTAAAATTCCTAAACCAGCTGTGATCAAACCGCCCGCGACGTAGGAAATTCGCTTCGGATTAAGATTCGAAAAATCGTTTGACGGCGAAACGACATTTGCCGCCATATTGGTCGTCAGCTGCGCGATGAAAATGACGAGCATCGCAAATAAAATAACGAGCGAACTGTCGAATTTTTGGATCAATTTAACCGGATCGGCGATCGCTTCGCCGTAAATTATGACGGTCGCCGAGGTCACCGCAACGCCGATAAAAGCAAACGCCGTCATCGTCAAAGGAAGTCCGAGCGCCTGCCCGAGCATCTGCGATCTTTGCGATTTGGCGTAACGCGTAAAATCGGGAATATTCAAACTAAGCGTTGCCCAATAACCGACCGAAGCCGTCAACGCGCCGGGAAAGACCGTCCAAAAACTGTTCGTCTGTTTTTGCAGGGCAGAAGAATTCGACAGAACATTGCCCAAACCGCCCGCTTTTGAACTCGCCCAAACAAGCAGCGCCAAACCGCCCAAAAGCAAAAGCGGCGCGGCATAAGATTCGAGATGTTTGATGCCTTCGATGCCTCTTAAAATGATGACGACCTGAATCAGCCAGAAAAGCAGAAACGAGAGCCACGTATGAAGCGGATTTCCGCCAAAACTCACATCGAGCGTTGACCAACCCGACCAAACCGCCGTCAGAAGCGCGTCGATCGCTGTGCCGCCGATCCACGTCTGAATCCCGAACCAGCCGCAGGCGACGACGGCGCGCAAGATCGCCGGAATATTCGCGCCTTTCGTGCCGAACGATGCCCGCGCCAAAACCGGAAACGAAACGCCGTATTTTGTTCCGGCGTGCGCGTTCAAAACCATCGGACTCAGCACGATGCAGTTTCCAAGCAGAATCGTCAGCATCGCCTGCCACCAATTCATTCCCGCTTCGATAAATCCGCCGGCGAGCGTGTAGGTCGTGATGACGACGCTCATCCCGATCCACAAAGCGGCGATATTCCACGTTGACCAGGTGCGTTCTTTCACGCTCGTCGGCGCCAGATCGTGATTCCAGAGCGGCGACGCGGAAACGTCCTCAGTTAATTCGGCAAAGTCCCGGTTTGAATTTGTCATAATTTTTCTAACCGCATCTTAATGCAAAGAAAGAACAATTTAAACCTCGCTGATCAATGCGAGCAGATCGTCCGCGGACAATTTTCCGCTTGAATCCGTGCCGTCCAGTAAACTATCCGCCAGATCGCGTTTGGTTTCATGGAGTTTAAGAATTTTTTCTTCGACCGTATTTTCCGTCACCAAACGATAGACGGTAACGGGGCGCTGCTGCCCGATGCGGTGAACGCGGTCGGTCGCCTGATCTTCGACCGCCGGATTCCACCACGGATCGAGATGAATGACATAATCGGCGGCGGTCAGATTCAAACCCGTTCCGCCCGCTTTGAGGCTGATCAGAAAGACTTCGCCCTGCCCGCGCTGAAAATCGTCGATCCGTTCCTGACGAACGTGCGGCGGCGTGCTGCCGTCGAGATAATGATACTTAATTCCCTTTTCCTGAAGATATTTTTCGACGATCCTGAGATGTTTGACGAATTGGCTGAAAACGAGCGCTTTATGTTTATTTTCGAGCAGTTCTTCGAGCGTTTCGCCGAAAAGTTCGAGCTTGCTGCTCGCGAGCGGAATGTTTTCATTGACCAATTGCGGATGACAACACGCCAGCCGCAGACGCATCAATTCGGCTAAAATTCGGAAGCGTTTGTCTTTTGCCGCGCCGTCCGTCGATTCGATCTTTTCGAGCGCTTCGCGGCGGATCGCTTCATAAAAGGCGCGCTCTTCCGGCGACATTTCGACCGTTAAAACGATCTCGGTTTTTGCGGGCAAATCGTCCAAAACCTGATTTTTACGGCGCCGCAGGATAAAAGGTTTGATCAGTCTTTGCAGGGTTTTGCGCGTATTGTCGTCCTTGTTCTTTTCGATCGGCACGGCAAATTTTTCGTTAAAGAATTCGTGACTTCCGAGCAGTCCGGGATTGATGAAATTGAACAGATTCCAAAGTTCACCCAAATGATTTTCGATCGGCGTGCCGGTCGTAATCAACCGAAAATCGGCTTGCAAAGCCATCACCGTCTGCGAGCGTTTCGTGTTTCGGTTTTTAACGGCTTGCGCTTCATCCAACACGATCGTCGAAAAATTCCGGTTCGTAAAAAGTTCTTCTTCCGATTGCAAAAGGCTGTAACTCGTCACCAAAACGTCGTATTTGCCCAAAGATTCGACCGCTGCCCGGCGATCGCCGCCGCCAAAGATCTGAAAATTCAAGGTCGGCGCAAACCTCATGGCTTCCTTCACCCAATTGCGGCAGACGCTGACCGGCGCGACAACCAGCGCCGCGCCTTTTTCGGCTCGTTCGACCAACACCGCCAACGCCATCAAGGTTTTTCCGAGTCCCATATCGTCCGCCAAACACGCGCCGACGCCCCAGTGGGCGAGCCGCGAAAGCCAGTTGTAGCCGTCGATCTGATACGGACGAAGATCGGCTTCGAAGGTCGCAGGCAGCGCGGGCACGAATTTTTGCGCCGCTTTCAGTTTTCCGAGATGATCTTTCCAGGATTTGTCCGCTTTGAAATTTTCGAGTTCATCGGCAAATTCTTCCAAAATTCCCGAACGCAGATTATGCAGCCGATTCTTATCGTCCATCACCGCGCTCAGCGATTGCAGATGGCGGCGAAGTTTTTCGGTGATCGCGACAAATTGCCCGTCGGAAAGTTCGATAAAGTTTTTCGTGTTTTCGCCTAAAAGTCCGCTCAGCTCTTTCATCGAAAGAACTAAATTTTCATTGACCTTGACCTCGCCTTCGACCTCGAACCACGTGCTTTTGCCTTTCACTGAGAGCGAAAAATTATCGAAACTGATATTGCCGAGCAGCTTCAGTTTTTGTCCTTTGGTCCATTCGACAATGAGCTTGCCGGCAGCGCGCGGCGTTTCCAGTTCGCTCATCGCCGTCAGACATTCTTCCGCGCCCGCCAATTCCCATTCGTAATTCTGACTTTCAAACTCCGCCAGAAACGGACACAGCGCTTCGATCTCGTCGAGCAAACGGCGTTCGCTTTTGAGATCGCGTTTGGTGCGCGTCCGCACGCCGTCGATGTCGGCGATCACCGATTCGCCGCCCTTTCCCGGTTTGAAATAAGGCGGAACCGTCCCAAAAGGTTTGACGAAAAATTCGAGATGAAACCCTTCGCCGACTGGCGTGATGAGCGCGTGAATGCGGTTTTCCGCTTCGACCAGCGGAAGATTTTCAAAATGTTCTTCGAGATCGCTCTGGATCGAAATGCGGGTCGAAAGCGGCTGAATCGCCTTTAATAATTTTTCACGACCGGCGGCGGGAATTTTTAGCTTGTTCGATTTCAGCGAACCGGCGATCTCAACGTGATGTTTGGAAACTTTGACGACCTTATAGCGCGTTTCGGTTTCTTTTTGAATGATCACACCTTCGTCCGAAAATTTCGTGTCGAACGAGAGTTCGAGATTATCGCCGGTTTGCCGGATCATCAGCGAAGGCTCACCCGCATTAAGCTGGACATTGACGGACGGATTTTTGAGCAGAAACAAAAAAGGATGTCCGACGAGCGCCGAGAGCGATTTTTCCCAATCGAATTCGTAAGAATATGAACCGTAATAATACTCGTTGAATTTCCGCATTGCGGTTTTGATGACGAGACTGTCCTGTTCGGTCAGATTTTTGACATCGCGTTCGAACAATCTTTTAAGCGCGATATTGCGTCCGTCCGTCCAGCCCTTTTTGCCGTATTTCTGCTCGACCGGCTGAATCTCCCGGCGGTCGAAATTGAGCAGCCAGGCGACGCGCGTTTCATCGAGCGCGGCATTTTTGGCTTCACTTTTGCCCTGAACTTTTTCAGCCACGACCAGCAAAGTATTGAGGGCGCGTTCCCAATCTTCGAGTTTCGGAACAATGTTTCCGACCGGCTCGATCCCAAGTTCGGCTTGCAGTTTTTCGCTCGTTTCCTTTGCCGGTAAATTTGATTTTCCTCTGATCGACAGCAAATTGGCGGCTTCCAGCTGCAGCCAGCGATAGCCTAGATCCTCGGCTTTGTTTTCAAATTCCCTGACATAATTCGGCAGATTGAGCGAGGGCACGAGCGCCGTTAAAATGATGCCGACAAATTTTGTGAGAAAATTATCGGCGCCGATCTGCGAGGCAAAGACAAATGCCAGTTCGTCTTTATTTTTAAGAAAATTGGCAAACGCCCCGAGCGCTCGGTAAATGGCGGATTCGGGATAGTTTTTTAATGAATAGGCGCTGAATTCGTCGGCAAACAAATAAAATTTCGTCTCATTTGTTTTGAAAAGCGCGAGCCCGTAAAAAAACATTCGCCAATCCGCCGGAAAACCTTTCTTTTTGCTGTACCATTTTTTCCAAAACTTGATCGCTTCATCGCCGAAAAGCACGGCTTTTTCATAATCTTTTTCCAAAACCGCGATCAGCATCGTCGAAAAACACGAATCCAAAGAAGTTGGCGTGCCGATCAGCTTTTTTGCTTTTGACAGTTCGCCCCGAAAGATCAGATCCAAAATTGAAAACACTTGAAAAAGATCTTCATCAAGCCGGGCTTCGCGCACAAAATCCCAAAGTTCCGCGGTCGGCTCGCCTTTTTCAATCGATTCGACAAAGAAAACAAGCATCAGATCGGTTTGAAATCGCTTGTCAAATTTGGCGAGCAGTTCTGTTTGCAGCGGATTTGAAAAAACTTGCAGCAGAATTTCGCCCGCCTCATCTTCCAATCCTCTTTCCCGGATCGTCTGAAAAAGTTTCGCCGTTTCGAGTGAATTTTGCCGATAAATGCTCAAACGATAATCGCGCAAAAGCCGCGATCGATAGCGTTCGCCGTGATACGACCAACTTGAAAACTCGCTCAAACTGAAATTTGCCTGAATTTTCTCGACTGCGTCGCCAAACCAACTTTCGCGCGCCGCCTCGCGTATAAAAAACTCGCGCAGTTCATCGCTCGCAATTTGAAAACCGTTGCCCCAATATTCTTTCGTATTTTGAAGAACGCCTTTATGAATCAGCGAATTCCGCAAAAGCGAAACATACTGCGTCGAAAAACCTTTGCCTTCGGGCGTTTTCAAATCAAGCGCTTTTAATAATTTTTGAAACTCCTGCGCGGTGATCTGTTCCCCAAATATCGACAGACATTGCAGGATTTTGTGCTCGTTCGGTGAAATTTTACTCAGCTTTGTTTCTAACCCGTTCATATTTAATAACTATATTATTAAAGGCGAAGGAACACGAAGAAGCCTGAAGTTTTCTCAAGAAAAAATCCGCCCGCAATTTCAGCCGTCATATTCTCAAATAAAAATATTTGAATTTTTTCTCTTTCCCTTCGTGTTTTCTTCGGATTCCTTCGCCGCTTCAAATTTTGATCTCTTTGATGCCGGAAACCTTTATGGAACGGGTTCGCAGATCTTCGGCTTTTTTTGCATTATCCGTCAGCAAAACGATCGACGCAACCCGTAAATCCGCCAAGATTTCCGCCGCCGGACGAAACGAACGCGCATCTTTTTCAAATCCGGCTTTTTCGTACGCGTCTGCTTGTTTCATTCCGGCTTTTTTGTGCGGAATGCTTGCCATCAGCGCGAGATGCCCGTTGCCTTTGCCTTCCTGTTCGAGATAAATGATGACGCCTTTGCCCGCCTTTTGGATCAAACC
>JBBQOA010000119.1:0-10141 GCA_038330465.1 Pyrinomonadales bacterium | reverse complement strand
TATTCGTTGACATTACGCCGGAATCGAGGATGGCAATGCCGATGCCCGTTCCGTCCGGTCCGCTGTATTGATTGGTCGCGGTATTTAATACACGCTGCGCGGCAACTCCCGTCACATCCTCAAGTTCACTTTCCGTTTTTTGAGTCGGATAATTCGGCGTAATTCTTTCAACCCCGCTGTTTTGAGCGAGCTCATCAAGTTTTGAAACCGGAATCCAGGCATCGACACCGTTGATTGAAATATATTTATTCCAAACCGTGCCGCCGGCAGCCGTAATTGCTTGCCGGACCGCCGTCGTATCCGCCGAGTAGGTTTGCACCAATACCTGCACAAATGGTACGGACGCGTTGCGTTCATACCAGACATTTCCGGTTGTGACCTGTCCGCTTTGGACATTTTGAAGCGGCGTCGCTAGTTTTCGTCGGTAATTTTGATTGGACGTTTGAGCATTTGCCGTTAGATTCCGACTGTTCGGAACAATCGTCAGGGCAAAAGCCGTCAACAAAAAAATTACAATAGTCTTTTTCATAAATTCTTTATATTAGAGGGGTGGTCACCGGATATTTTCCGTTGCACAAATATGTTGGTTATCTGAATAACAAATATTGTGCCTCAATCTTAAAATCAATCTTTATCAGCAAAACACTGAGTTCTTAATATTTAATCAAATATGACAGTTGGTCATTTTGGGTCAGAACGACCTCGTGAGCAGTCATTTTGACCGATTCTTTGGGAATGTTTGTTTTTGTTTTCGGAAGAATCCCACGATCAATTTCAGAGTTCAATCAATTTTGGCAGCGAATGCCCTCGGAACTACATTTTAACTTACAGGTTGCGGTTTCAAATCCCGCCGTTTTGCCGCAAAAGCGAAACGTAGCTCAAACCGGTTAGAGTAGTAAGATTGTTTCGACTTTCAACTTGTCGCTGTCCATTTAAATTCAAAGATTTTTTGACGAATGCCCGTCGTGAATACATGAAACCAATTGGTTCGAATCCAATCTTTGCCTTTTATAAACTATGGGCAGAGAGTTTGCGGAAAAGCCATTCGCGATTGATCCGTATTCAAAAACTTCCCGTCCAAACCCGGTCTTCAAATTTATATCAAACCGGAAGCGAATGCCGAATACGACTACATCTTGAAAATGTGCGCGTCATATTCACAAACTTGTCGCTTCTTTCAAATTTCGGTTTAGTGTTGAATCAGACTTCATCACCAAAAACGTCTCTCAGTTATGCGTGAAAAACCTCGGTTGGAAGCTCCAATGCACAAATCGTCTTTTTGATCTTGTCAGCCGAAATCATTCATAAAACGTTCCGAAAGGAATAAAACAAGTCAGACGATTCGTTCACAAACCTCTCGCTGACTTCTCAAAACTTGTCCAAATAGGAGGAAATTATGGCTAACAAAAATCTATTTCAAACCGTGCGCGGTTTGTTTACACCAAAAACTGACACCATCAACGAAGCCGGCGGCACGGCTTACCGTTTGTCGCCGAAACACGCGCTCGCAAACTATGCGGCGACGGGTTGTTTCTCGCAGACGTTTTATACCGACGCGGCTGAACAGCTCGCGAAAGTTCTCGAATTGACGAAAGAACTCGACGCTCAATTCATCGCAAAAACAGCTATTTACTCGCGTGAAAAAGGTTTTATGAAGGATATGCCCGCGCTTTTGCTGGCGGTTCTTTCAACGAAGGACAAAGCCTTGTTTGAAAAAATATTTCCGCGCGTCATCGACAACGGCAAGATGCTTCGCAACTTCGTGCAAATTATGCGGTCGGGTGCGGTCGGACGGAAATCGCTCGGCTCGCTGCCGAAAAGATTGGTGTGTGAATGGTTTGAAACGCGGAAAGCGGAAACTATTTTCAAACAATCGGTCGGGCAATCTCCGAGCTTCGCCGACGTTTTGAAAATGGTTCACCCGAAACCGAAGGACGAAGAGAAATCGGCGCTTTACGGTTACTTTATCGGTCGCGAGATCAACGCCGATAAACTTCCCGAAATCGTTAAAGCGTTCGAGCGTTTCAAAACGGGCGACGCTTTGGAAGTTCCGCCGGTTCCCTTTCAGATGTTGACGGCGCTCCCGATCTCGACCAAAGAATGGACGCAAATTGCGCGCAATGCGGCGTGGCAGATGACGCGGATGAATCTCAACACTTTCGAGCGGCACGGCGTTTTTGCCGACGCGGAAATGGTCGAGCTGATCGCCGCTCGGTTGCGCGACCGTCAAGCGATCAGACACGCGAAAGTTTTTCCGTATCAATTGCTTTCCGCTTACGCAGCGGCGTTAAACAACAGCGCGATTCCGCGCCAAATCACCGAAGCGTTGCAGGACGCGATGGAGATCGCGACCGAAAACGTGCCGGAATTGAGCGGGAAAGTTTATGTTTTTCCGGATATTTCGGGTTCGATGCGTTCATCGGTGACCGGCTACCGCAAAGGCGCGACTTCCGCCGTGCGTTGTATCGACGCGGCGGCGCTCGTTGCGGCAACCATCCTGCGGAAAAATCCGACGGCGGAAGTCATTCCGTTTGAATCGAATGTCGTCAAGATCGCGCTTAATCCGCGGGATTCGATCATGACCAACGCAAACAAACTGGCGAGTCTGCCGGCAGGCGGAACAAATTGCTCCGCACCTTTGCGTGAACTAAACCGTTATCAATCGAAAGGCGATGTGCTGATCTACGTTTCCGATAACGAATCGTGGATCGACTCGCCAAATCACGGACGCTTCGGCGGCAGCGGCACTGAAACGATGAAACAATGGAATGAGTTCAAATCGCGCAACCCACAGGCAAAACTCGTCTGTATCGATCTTCAACCCTACGTCAACACGCAAGCCAAAGAACGTGCTGACATCTTGAACATCGGCGGATTCAGCGACCAAGTTTTCAATCTGGTTTCAGAATTCGCCAATGAAAAGATGAACGCCGATCATTGGATTGGTGTGATTGAAATGGTTGAGTTATAAAAATAAAAGCGAAATATATTCATTAATATTTTTATGTTTCGCTTTTAGGAATAAAATTATGGAAATTCTATCTGATTACGAAGAAATATTTAAACTTAAGGAATTTGCTATTAATCCTGACAAACAAACGCCTTGTGAAAATACTTATGAGAGATTGAGAAATGTTCTAAAAGAACAATACATTGAAAACCTCGATGAAAAAATTAACAGATGGGTTTCAATTACTAAAGTTCCTTATTTCCAAAATGTCTATCCAGTCAAATTTTATATACAAGCGAAAATGCTGTATAGAGAAGGATTTTATGAAGCAGCAATCACAATTTCAAGAGGAATTTGTGAAATGATTTGCCAAAATATTTTGGACAAAATTAAGCATCCTTTTGGTTCAGATAAGGACTTGGAAGAGGAAAATTTCAGAACGCTTATTAATTTTATTGCGATTCCTAAAGAGATAAATAAAAAATATTTTCAAAATGATTTAGTGAACAAAATTGGAAATCTCGACGATAAAAATTTGCTGAAATGTTCTTTTGACTACATCAAGGAAACTCAGGTTTTTAGATTCAAGGAAGAAAATGGAAAGAATCCCAAAACTTCGAGTCGTTTGTTGAAAATTTTTGAAGAACTAAATTTCAATGATAAAGAGTTTTTCAAGCCAGAAACATTTCACAAAATTCATCAAATATATGACTTAGGAAACATTTATATTCATGCAAGAAAAAGCTCAAAAAAGGCAAAAATCGATGCTTTCAACATGGTTGACGGAATCGGTTATGTTTTATTTGAACTATATGGAGTAAACGATTTTTCTACTTTGGTAGGTGAAACCTTAACTTCTGCTTACTCTGATTTTCCTGATATTTGTTCAGGAATAACTTACCATATGGAATTTGCCAAAAATCCTTTTGAGGCTGGAAGAGTTTATCACAATTTACCTAGCCAAGAACAAGTAAACCAGTTTATAAATGCCTGCGGAACTTGGAACGGGGAATGGAAAAGCCAAAACCAGAAAAATTCAAAAGGAAGTTTAGTCCTTTATGTTGATAATGAATGTCCTCATGAAGGTATATGCGTTCATGGAGTTTTGAAATTGAAAGATGGAATTGAAATTCCAAACTTAAATTTTCAGTTATTTGGGGAATACTTTCGTATTTCAGGTTTTAAAGACGAAGAAAAAATTATCGAATTTGAGCTATCTTTCTTAAATGAATATACAATTGTAGGAAAAGATTTATTAACTCAAGGAACTGCTTTGTTTAATAAAATCGTTTAAATTTAAAATTTTGGCGAATGCCGTTGGTGCATGAATTGGAAAGTTTCGAATCTTTTCCCCCCGAATTTCAATTAACGGGCGGAACTCTCGATTAAACTTTGTCGCCAAAACTTATCGCCGAAAGCGTGAAAATTTATGCTACAATTTTTTCTATGCAACAAGACCTTTTACAACGAATTACCATCAATCCTAAAATCTGTCACGGAAAACCGACGATTCGAAACAAACGCTATCCGGTTGAAAATATTTTGGAATTGATGGCTTCGGGAATGACCAACGAAGAGATTTTGGCAGATTATGAAGACCTTGAACAAAAAGATTTGTTAGCCTGTCTGTTATTTGCGGCGAAGCTCGCTAATGTCGGCTCGATTACCGAACTTGTTGGCGTATGAAGTTTATTGTTGACGCCCATTTACCGAAGACTTTGGCGTATGCCTTGCGCGAAAAAGGTTTTGATGCGGTTCATACAAGCGAATTGCCCAACGGTAATGACACGACTGATGCCGAAATCAATAAACTTTCCTTAGCCGAATCAAGAATCGTAATTTCCAAAGATGCTGATTTCTATGACAGCTTTTCCGCCAAGAAAGAGCCTTACAAATTGCTCCACGTTAAAACCGGAAATATCAAAAACTCGCAATTACTTGAACTGTTTGATAAAAATTTGGAATTGATCATCAAAGAAATAGATGAAAGTTCAGTCGTCCAAATCAGTCCAAACTATATAATCAAAATTCAATGATCAGGTAAATTCGTTTCCTTGCATAGAATATTTCAATACTTTTCCGCCCGAATGCGCAATTGACGGGCGAGAACTCTCGGCAATGAATGTCGCCCAAAAACTTTCAATTTGAAAAGCACGAAACCATCCAAAACTGTGTTGTTTCGTGCTTCCGGCGGTCAAATTTGATTTGGCTGTATTATCGGGCAAAACTGACATCGCCAAAGCGCGGGTCTTTGATGATGACTTCCTTTCGATTAACTTTTTTGAATTTAGGAGAGTTTTTCACGCGATACCTTTGTCCGTAAACAACCATTACTAAGATCGCAACGACAAAAAGTAAAAATACAAACAGAGATTTTGCCAGGATCCCAATAAATATCGCGACAATAAATCCGACCAGCGCACCGATTGTCGTCAATGTTTCGATCAAATTAACTTTGCGGAATTTTCCCCAGCATTCGTGGCAGAAAGGCGCGTTGACGAGATGCGTAACCTTAATCAATGAAATAATTATCGCGCCCGGCAGCAATCCAAAAACAAGTGCGATATAAGCGAGCGGCGGAACATATTCTTTTTTGAAATTCTGCAAAGAAACGTTGTTTCCGTTTCCGCATTTGATACAGGACATTTGCATCTGCTGCTGCTGCTGCTGCTGCTGCTGCTGCTGCTGCGGTTGATATTCATTGCTGTAAAAACTTGGCGGCGGCGGCATTTGATACGTTTGAAATTGGGTCGGTTGATCTTGATTTGAGTATTGCGGCGATTGATAATTTTGTTCAAGATTTGCCTGATAAGGTCGTTCGTCGGTAAACGGGGCATAATCATTCAAAGTCTGTCCGCATCTTTTACACTGAATTTCGGTGCTGAAATTAACGAGATTACATTGCTTGCATCTGATTGAAGACATAATTTTCTCCTTTTGATTTTGGGATTTTTGAAAGTGCCGGAAAGTTAAGAAGGCACTCAAGACTATTAAAATGATAAACAATGTTACAGCTTAAATCAACAATTTTCCGGTCAATGCCGGCTGAGATCGGATCAATGCGTCATCGCTTGATAACAAAAAACGGATCGATGCTTTTTGAAGATTGATTTTTCTTTTTCTAAACTTCAAATAATCCGTGACGAAACTATTACAATTTCTACTGCGTGGCGGGTAATCTATCGATTGTTTTAATTTCTTGAAGCGCGTAAAATTTTTATATTATGAAAGTTTTACTTGTTTATCCGATCTTTCCTGATACGTATTGGAGTTTTCGACACGCCTTGACGTTTGAAGGTAAACAAGCCGCGTTTCCGCCGCTCGGACTTTTGACCGTTTCGGCGATGCTGCCCGCAAAATGGGAACGGCGGCTCGTTGATATGAATGTCGAATCGCTCAAGCCAGCCGATATTGAATGGGCTGATCTGGTTTTTGTGAGTGCGATGATCGTCCAAAAAGAATCGCTCGAAGAAGTTGTCCGGCTTTGTAAAGCGCAGGGCAAACGGGTTGCCGTCGGCGGTCCGTATGTTTCGACGAGCGCCGAGCAGCTGCCGGACGCTGATTTTATTTTTGTCGGCGAAGCCGAAACGACACTCCCGGAATTTATCGCGGATCTCGCCAACGATTGTCCCAAACCTATCTACAAAGCCGCCGAGCGACCTTCGCTGCTGGCGACGCCGGTTCCCGATTTCTCTCTGATCGAGATGAAACGATACAGCGCGATGAATGTGCAGTATTCGCGCGGCTGTCCTTTTCAATGCGAATTTTGCGACATTATCGAGATTTACGGACGCGTTCCGCGCACCAAATCGAACGAACAGATGTTAGCCGAACTCGACGCGCTTCAAACGGCGGGTTGGCGCGGACTGGTTTTTATCGTTGACGACAATTTTATCGGCAACAAACGTAACGTCCGCAAATTGCTGCCCACGCTGATCGAATGGTCGGTGCAAAATGATTTTCCGTTTTCATTCATCACGGAAGCGAGCGTTAATTTAGCGGAAGACGACGCGCTGCTTCAGATGATGCAGGACGCGGGATTTCGGCGCGTCTTTCTCGGCATTGAAACGCCGGTCGAAGAAAGCCTCAAAGAAGCGCAAAAAGGACAAAATACGCGGCGCGGTCTGCTCGAATCCGTCCAAAAGATTCAAAGTTACGGAATGGAAGTGATGGCGGGTTTTATCGTCGGATTCGACAGCGATCCCGAAGATATCTTCGAGCGGCAGATCAATTTCATTCGTGAAAGCGCAATTCCGCTTGCGATGGTCGGACTCCTGACGGCGCTGCCCGACACACAGCTCTGGCGGCGTTTGGAGAAAGAAGGCAGATTGCTTCAGGAAAGCAGCGGAAATAACACGGATTGTTCGATGAATTTTGTTCCGAAGATGAACGAAACGCGGCTTGTCGAAGGCTACAAAAACATTCTCAGAAACATTTACAGTCCGCGTGAATATTACAAACGCGCGCTCGATTGCCTGTCGCGTTTCAAACAGCACAAAATTGAACCGCGCCAAACGAATTTGAAAAATGATCTCAAAGCATTCGTCAAAATCATTTTGACGCTCGGCGTCCGCGACCGCGAACGACTGCAATTCTGGAATTATTTGTTTCGTGTGGTCAGATTTTATCCGCGCGAATTCGCGCACGGAATGACGCTTGCCGCGATGGGTTATCATTTTCGTAAAATAACCGCGCTCAATTGCGAATAAAAGTAAGCCGCGCACGCCGCGCGCTATTTCATCCGGTTTTTGGCTTTTAATTCGCGCCAGATCAAAAACAGCATCACGACGATCAGCGGCGGGCTGATGAAAAAGAGTATGAAAATGAGCTGAAAAACGCGATCGAGCGGTTCTGCCGGACGATTTAGGTTTGAAATAGTTAAATCGCTCAATAATTGATTATCGGGAACTAATCCGACCAGTTGACTGTTTCTTTGCTGTTCTCTGGTAAGGGCGACGTTATTTCCTTCCCAACTTAGATTTATAGCAAAAAAGCCGAACATCAGAACCATAACAATTTTAACGAATCTTCCTTTGCATTTCATAAATTATTACCTCATTTTTAGAACTATCTATTTTTTTCAACACGATTTTTGGCGAATGCCGCCGCTGATTACATGGTGATAACCTAAAATGGTTTAGCGAGTTCAAATCTCGCCCGCTCCAATAAAATTTACGGAGCGGACATCATGGCAAACTTGTCGCCAAACATTTTTTAGGAAGATCGGTGATCATTTGTTTTGAATGATTTTTTCGAGCGCTTTGTGAAACGGTTCGCCGTTTTTGACCAGCGCGTTCGCCGAAAATGTGTTGTCCATTTTGCCGCTTGCCTCGGTCACCGACATCACCGAATAGGTTTGACGCGTCCGCGGAACATAGATCAAGATGCGCCGCGCCGCGCCGTCACCGCTGACGCCTTTGAAGATCACTTCTTCGAAACCGTCGCCGTCCACATCCTGCGGCTCAAAAGTCCAGTTGGCGTGCTGAAAGTCGGGAATATCGAGCGAGGTTCGCGCCGAGATCTCCCACGGACTGTTGAGATTCGGACGTTCGACGACGAACATATGCGTTTTGCCTTCTTCGACCTTATTATGAATACAAACGAGCGCGGAATCCTTCGGCGTTTTGATGATCTGCATACCGTCGGCATGATGTTCGGTCGTCCGCGTAATTTCGGTAATTACTTTGTCGGCTTCTTCGGTCGAAAGAATTTGGTTCGAGGTCACGACTTTTTCATCATTCGGCGAGGTCTTTTTCGCAAAATCGTCGCCCATCGGCATATTGTGATCCATCTGATTCATATTCGACATCGAACTCAAATTGGTGTTGGCAAGCAGCGGCTGATTCGAACCCGATCTGAGCCAAAGAAATCCGCCGATCGAAAGCGCGCCGATCAGAATGACACCGGCGGCTGAGGCAAGCGCGATCTTTAATCCGCCAAATTTTTTTTCATCTTTGACGGCGGCGGATCCGACCGCCGCCAAAGGTTTCGGTAACTCTGAATCGGTAACGGCTTTCATCTGCTGCGTTGAAGGAAAGATCGTTCCGGCAGTCGTCGTCTGCGTATTGAGATTTAGCGCGGGCGAAGTTTCACCCGAAACGCTCGCTTCCAAAAAAGCTTTCGCGGCGGCGGCTGAGGCGGGACGATCTTCCGGCTTTTTCGCGAGCAATTGATCGATGACAGTTCCGAGCGCGGGCGGAATTCCGGGAGCGACTTCTTCGATCTTCGGCGCTTCGACCATCGCGTGTTTGATGATCACGGCTGACAAAACTTCGTCATTAAAAGGCGGACGCCCCGCGAGCATTTCAAACATCAGCGCGCCCAGAGAATAGAGATCGCTCCGCGCTTCGACCGGATTTCCCAAACATTGTTCGGGCGACATATAAAACGGCGTCCCGACGAGCAGACCGCTACCGGTCATCGACATCCGCATACTTTCGGCGTTGTCGGTGTTGAGCATTTTGGCGATCCCGAAATCGAGCACGAAAACGCCCTGTTGATTGAGCATAATATTCGCGGGTTTGAGATCGCGGTGAATGATCCCGAGCGAATGCGCTTCGCTTAGCACGTCGCAGATACTGACGGCAATTTCGACCACTTTTTGATACGGCAATTTACCGTCATGCTTGAGAATATCGGCGAGCGTCGTGCCTTCGACATATTCCATCACGATAAACAGCCGCCCGTCGGGCAGCGTTCCCGAATCGTAGATCATCGCCGCGCGCGGATGCCGGAGCTTTGCCATCAGCCGCGCTTCACGCGCAAATCTTTGTGAAACATCGGCGTTCGCGGCAAATTCCGGATTGATAATTTTGACGGCAACAACGCGGTCAAGGCTCAGATGCGTCGCGCGATAAACAGTTCCCATGCCGCCGCGCCCGAGAATATTTTCAATTCGCAGATTAGTCGCGATAATCTGCGGCACCGAATTTCCCGCATTGCCCGACGAAGTATCGAAATTTTCCATAAAATTTTCCCTTTGACCCGATTTCTTTTGCACGAAAACGTTCTAAAACGTATTTTGCGATTGAAATTTACTAATAATATACACCGTCTTAAACTAACCGTAAATATAAAATACGGCTTACTTAAAATTTAAACAGTTAACAGTTATCAGTTATCAGTTATCATATTGATTACCGATTTCTGATCTACTGATAACCATTAATCGATAACTATTTACTGTTATCT
>JBBQOA010000118.1:0-10206 GCA_038330465.1 Pyrinomonadales bacterium | reverse complement strand
TATGCGCGCGTCAATGCGGATTTTCCGGAAATTTACCGCAACGACGCGACCCGCGTCGAGCGTTTTTCCGACCACGATTCGGCAATCGCATTTTTTACGTTTGACGACTTAACGGCAAAATAAGTTTCGGGTTTAATGAGTTTCCAGTTTCGGTGTTTGGTTTTCAGGTTCCGGATTTTACCCCGGAATCTGGAAACTCATTACCGGTTTTTATAAGCCTGCATCGCTTCGGCGGCGCCGGCGTGCATGATTTCGGGTTTGTGATATTTCCAGAATTTTTCAAACTCCTCGTCCGTCATTTCCGGTTTTTCGTCGCGGGTTTTGTTTTTGAGAAAAGCTTCCGTCCATTCGCGGATCTCCATATTGTGATTCATCGCCGTGCGGGCGCCGTGCATTAAATTATCGCGTTCCATAAATCTTCGTTCCTTGTGTTAAAATTTCTGCATCTAAAACTTTGTTCGCAAACTTTACGTAAAAACCATAACAAAATGTCAGATATCGGTTGTAAAATTTTAGCAAAAATCCAACTTATTTCTAATATCCGCCATCTAGCATCTTTTATCTTTTAGGAGTTATTAGTGAAAAAATTCATTTTATCGTCGTTATTAATTTTATCAACCTTTGTTTCTTTCAGTTTTGCACAATCAAAGAAAACTCCGCAAACCACCGGCAAGGAAACCGCCGCCGTGACAAAACCGGACGTTCCGAAGCAAGGACTGGAAATTCCATTTGTCACCAAAACTTTGTCGAACGGTTTGGAAGTGATCGTGCTGCAGGACAGTTCCGTGCCGATCGTAACGGTCGAGGTCGCTGTGCGCAACGGTTCTTTTACCGAACCGCCCGAACTCAACGGTTTGTCGCATCTTTACGAACATATGTTTTTCAAGACGAATCGCGCGATCGCGCTTTTTCGCTGCGACCTGTTCACGAAATTCCGCCGCCCCGAGCTTTTCAACCAATTCGGCTGCGATTCTCAGCAAAAGCAATTTAAAAGCCAACTCGGCGATATCAGTTATCTGAGCGACGTTGACCAACTCGGCTATCTTCGCAACGGTTCGACGCAGGAAGAATACGTCAATTATTATTTCAACACGACGAGCGGAAACCTTTCGACGATCATGCACCTGATGCGCGACGCAATGCTTTATCCGTCGTTTGACGAAAAGGAATTCAGTGAAGAAAAAAAGGTTGTTCTCGGCGAACTCGACCGCCAGATGTCCGAACCGGTCTATTATCTCGACCGCACTCTGATGGACAAGCTTTTCTACAAATATCCGTCGCGCAAAAGTCCGGGCGGCACGCGCGCGACCGTCGCCGCCGCCACGACCGATCAAATGCGCCTGATCGAATCGCGTTATTATATTCCGAACAATTCGGCGCTGATCGTGACGGGCGATGCCGATCCCGAAAAGGTTTTTAAACTTGCCGAAGAGCTTTTCAGCGTTTGGAAACAGGGCGAAGACCCGTTCAAAAAATTTCCGATCGTCGATCATCCTCCGCTCCCGAAAAGCGAAGGCGTGATCGTCAATAAAGACGTCGAAAATGTTTTTGTCCAGATCGGCTGGCAAGGTCCTTCGATCGGCAAGGACGACGCTTCGACCTACGCGGCGGACGTTTTTTCCTATATCGTTCAGCAGCCCGATTCGCGGCTCCAACGCGCGCTGGTCGATTCGGGTTTGGCGGTCGCGGTCGATGTCAGTTATTACACGCAGCGCAATGTCGGACCGATCCGCGTCACGCTCGTCACTTCGCCCGATAAAGCCAAGGCGGCGCTCGCCGCGCTTTACAAAGAACTCGCGCAATTTAATAATCCGAATTATTTTACCGATGAAGAACTCGCAAATGCGAAAAATCTGCTCGAAGCCGAAAACCTTTTCCGCCGCGAAAAGCTCAGCGATTACACGCACGAACTCGGTTTTTGGTGGTCTTCGACCGGCATTGATTACTATCGCGGTTATCACAAAAACCTGCGGGCGATTTCGCGCGAAGACATCAAACGCTATATTTCGACCTATATTTTGGACAAACCGCACGTTGGCGTCGCACTGGTTTCGACCGCCGACGTGCAAAAATCAAAATTGACCGAGCAGGATTTGATCGGAAAATAAAGTTTTAAGTCCCGCCTTCAGGCGGCAATTGTTTCATCATCGAAAACCGCCGTCTGAAGGCGGGACTCAAAACTTTAAAGCAGAATTTTTATGAAAATATTTAGCAATCAGCAATCGACAGTCAGCAAAATATATCTTCTGACATTTGTGATTTTAGCGTTTGTCTTTGCGGCAAACGCGCAGGCGGGCGGACAGCCGAATACGCAATCGCAGGCTAATCTGATCAGTGATTTTGACGTCAACGGCTTGAAGGTCATCGTCAAACGCCGCCCCGGCGCGCCGACCGTTTCCGCCGGATTATTTATTCGCGGCGGCGTTCGCAATCTGACGGCGCAGACCGCCGGCATCGAAAGTTTAATGCTTTCGATCGCGACCGAAGCCAGCAAAAAATTTCCGCGCGACGCGATGCGCAAAGAATTGACAAAAATGGCAAGCAGTCTCGGTTCGGGTTCGAACGAAGATTTCAGCGTGCTGTCGCTCACTTCGACGCGCCCGAATTTTGATAGAACGTGGGAAATTTTTACCGATGCGATGATCAATCCGTCGTTCACCGTGGAAGATTTCAATCTCGTCCGCGATAAGGTCCTGACCGCTCTGCGAAATGAATCGATCAGCCCCGACAGCGCGCTCGACGCTTTGCAGGATAAGGTGATCTACGCCAACCATCCGTATGCCAGCAGTCCGAACGGGACGCCGGAAACGATCGCCAATTTCAAACTCGAAGACATTCGCGCGTACCACAAAAAGATTTTGCAGACTTCGCAATTGCTGCTCGTCATCGTCGGCGATGTTGACGCCGACGCTTTGAAAGAACGCGTCGCGGATTCGTTCGGCAAGCTGCCGCGCGGCAATTACAAGGAAGCGCCGCTGCCCGCGCTCAGTTTCGACAAACCGTCGCTCGATATCACGAACCGCGCGGTTGAGACAAATTACGTCAAAGGGATCTTTGCCGCGCCGTCGCTCACCAATCCCGATTATTACGCGATGCGGGTGGCGATGACGCTGCTGCAAAGTAAAGTGATCAACGAGGTCCGCAACAAACGCCAACTTTCCTACGCGCCGAACGCCGAAATGGAAGATGACGCGGCAAACACCGCGAATATTTATGTGACGGCAAACGATGCCAACCAATCGGTTTTCTTGATGCTCAAACAAATTGAGGCGATGCGCGAAAATGGCGTTGACGAGGATGAATTTACAGGCTTGCCGGGTTATTTTCTGACGACTTACTTTATTAAACAGGAAACCAACTCCTCGCAGATCGCCGAGCTCGCCCGCTACGAATTGATCGGCGGCGGCTGGCGCAAATCGCTCGACTTTATCGACAAAATGCGCGCGGTCACTCCCGAAGACGTCAAAATGGTCGCCAACAAATATATGAAAAATATCCGCTTCGTCGTCATCGGCAATCCGGAGGCGATCAATAAACAGATCTTTATGCCGAATTAAAACAAAGCTATTCGTTGAAAATAAAAAAAGGAGAAGATCACTTAAAAATCGATCTTCTCCTTTTTTTATTTTCGTCCCTTTTTATTTCCGACTGTCTTTGTCCGACTTGCGGTCAATTATCGGGGTCGGTTTGTTTTCAGGTTTCGGCTCGCTCTTTGGCTGCGGCTGTTCACGCTTGGGTTCTTCGCGCTTGGGCTGCGGCTGTTCACGTTTCGGTTCTTCGCGGCGCGGTTGTTCCTGACGCGGTTTTTCTTCGCGCTGCGGAAACGTCGGTTGCTGCGGTTGACGGCGCGGTTCTTCCTTTGGCTGCGGCTGCGGCTCGAAAATCGGCGGAGTCTGATTTTCGTCACGCTGTTTCTGACGAACGACCGGTTTTTGTTCGTTCTTTCGTTCGTCGTCGTTATCGGTTTTTCCGCCGCCGGTCGAGCGGGTTGTCGGATTACTTCGCGGATTCCAATCAGGCGTCTGCTGCGTTCGGGTGTCGCGGTCGTCCGGCTTGACGACCGGTGGGCGAGTGACCGCGCCGGTCTTCCGCGTTTCTTCGCTATTGCCGTCAGTTTTTGTTTCCTGAATGACCTTCGGCTGACGATTTCCGAAGATTCTCTCTTTCTCCAGTTTACGGTCAAGCGATTTGCCCGTTTCGCGTTCGGTCGCGCCGGTTTTCACCTGCTCGTCGTATTTACGGTCGATTCGCGGATTGTCGATGACGATTTCCTTGGTGATCTTCGGTTTGACCTCTTCGTAGGTCGGCAGAATCGGCGGAGTTTGATTTTCATTGATCGGTTGTGAAAGAACTTTTCGCGCCGTTTCGAGCGGTGCGGTTTGATAACCACGCATCCGTTTGCCGAATTCTTCGGCGTTGACGGCGACCACCGCGTTTGCCGGAATTCGTTGGAAGGTCGGCGTTCGCGCATTGATCCGCCGCTGTTCGTTGATCTGCTCCGGCGTCATCACGGGCGGTGTCGGCGACGGATTCGGATTCGTCGGATTCGGTGTCGGATTAACGATCACCGTAGTGTTGTTATTGATGATCGTGACATTGTTGCGCCGCCGGTTTCTCCGGTAACCGCTGTTATAATCGTAATAATTATCATTGTAACCGAGCGGATACCAGCAGATCGTCGAGCCGTTCCACGTGCCGATCGAGACTATTGCCGGCGACCACCAGCTGCGGCGCCAGCGATAATAGCCGTAAGGCGCCCACACCCAATTATTACCAGCCCAGATCCAGCGTCCGTGATGATACGTCGCCCAACCCCACGGCTCGTCGTTGACCCACGTCCAGCCGTAAACCGGCACCCAGCGCCAATGACCGTAGCGATACGGCGACCAGTTTGCGTAGCTCGCGACCGAATTCGCGTAAGGTTTCCAAACGTAGCCGTATTTATTGGTGTAGATCCATTCGCCGTATTCGTTCAGATCTTCCGCGCCATAAATATCGCGGTCATAATATTTATCGTAATAGGCGTCTTTCAGACGTTTGGCGATGACGGCGTCACGCTGCAAAACCCATTCGTCGAATTCGTCCGTGAGACTCGCGAGATTGCTTGTTTCATAATCGCCCGCGTAATTTCCTTCGACAAAGATCCGCGCCGTCCGCCCGTTGCGCAGCGTGAAACCCGAAGTTTGCGTGTAAATCTTGGCTTCGCCTTCCTCGGTCGCCGTCACGCGAATTTCCGAATTGCGCGTGTCGCCCGCGTCGATGCGGTACATTCCGGCTTTTTCAACCGACAGCGTCGTCCCCGGCGCATCGATCTCAAAATAGCTTTTTGATTTATCGAAATCCAGCACGCGCAGGCTCAGCGTGCCCTGCGGCAGACTGACCGCGACGCCTTCATCGCGCAAGGTCGTGAATCTCAGCACCGCATTTTCCGATAAACGGATGTGGTTGTAGCTGTCGAGCTGAATTTCAACGACCGTGTTCGAGCCGGTCGAAAGTTCGTCGCCTTCGACCAGCGGCAGATTGAGCGCGGCGCGTTCCCAATCTTGTTTATCGTCGCCGCCGCGCTTGATCTGCACATCGCCGCGAATAAAACTGATCCTGCCGACACGCGCCGTCACATCCGGCGTATAATCGTCCACTACAACGCCGAAAGCGTTTCCGGCGTTCATCAATAAAAGGGGCAAAAAGAAAAATGCCGCCCAAAGAAATTTCTTTGCCAAATGCATAAAATTATTTTCTCCTTGAAATAAATTGTTTCCTTGGGAAGAGCAGTTGGGTGAATAACTCAACTTTTTCTTATGTTTACAGCAATTCTTATACCTCGCTAAATAAAAATTGCACCAATTAATTTTATGCAGTGTTTATCGAGGATTTATCAATAAAGTTTTTTGGGCATTTAACCAAATCGTGCAGTCAAAAAATTATCAAGATACGAAATCGTATAAAATTCCGGGACAATTAAAAGTTTCTGTCATAATTGTCGGAAAACTTAGCATTGTTCTTTTGCAACTAAGATTTTTCGATTATAAACTTATTTCCGATAAAACCTTGAATTTAAGAGGACAGATAAAATGAAAAATTTTTTAATATTCGGTTTCATAATTTTAACTTTGACATTTTCGGCTTTCGGGCAGAAAAAGACGACCGTTAAAGTCGATCCGTCAAAAGACGTCCGCGCCGCCTTCGACCGCCTTGTCGAAGGCATCAAACAAAACGACGCCGATAAAGTAATGAGCGTTTATGAAGACAGCGACCGCACGTTGTTCTTTAATTATAACGGAACGGCGACCATCGGTTGGCAAAATATGCTGACTAACCGCAAATCGTCTTACGCCAAAACTTTGAATACAAGTTTGGATATCACCGGCTTGCGCGTCGAAATTTTGAGTCCGACTTCGGCTTACGTTTCCTGCAAGTGGAAACAGACGCAGGAATTCAACAATCAATTGGAATCTTCGAGCGGCAGAATGACCTTGATATTTAAGAAGATCGGGAAAGACTGGAAAATCGTTCACCTGCACACATCACCGGATGCGGCACCGAAAGACATCGTTATTCCAGCTTCCGAAAAAGACATCAAGGACAATACAAAAAATTAAGCGCGGGCGGCTAAATTTTTTCTAAAATAACCTGCGCGACGGCGTGATCGGTCGCGTGCGAGATCGAAAGATGAATTTTATTCGCGCCGAGATTTTCCAACAAAATTCGCGCTTCGCCGGTTATTTCCAAACTCGGTACGCCCTGCGCATCGTTCAGGATCTCCATATCCTGCCACGTCAGTTTCCCGCGCCAGCCGGTTTTGAGGGCTTTCAGAAACGCTTCTTTAGCGGCAAAACGCGCGGCGAAGCTCTGCGCCGAAGCCGCGCCTTTGCCGTCGCAGTAAGCGCGTTCTTTTTCCGTAAAAACGCGGCTTGCAAAACGCGGCGTTCTTTCCAGAGTTTCGCGGATGCGGTAAACTTCTACAATGTCTATGCCGATGGAAACTATCATCAATCAAAAGTCAGAACCGTCTGCGATCGCGGACGGGTTTAATTCCGAAGAACAAATTTTAGCAGAAAATGGATTTTATTGGCGCGAAAATGGCGGCGTTAAAATCCTTGTCAGCCGCGCTTTGGAAGAAAAAGGTTTTGCGAACGGTTTTTCGACCCGTTCGGGCGGCGTCTCCGATTTTCCCGAAAACTCTCTGAATCTCGCGGGTTACGACGAAGATTCGGCGGAAAACATCGCTGAAAACCGGCGCCGCTTTCTGCAGCTTTTCGAGGGAAATTTTACGCTTGCCTCGTGCTGGCAAATTCACAGCGCGGACGTTCGCCGCGTCAAAGATCTAACGGACGCGAAAGACGGCGATCACAAAATGGACGCGCTCGTTTCCGATGCGCGCGGCGTTTTATTGGGCGTCAAAACCGCCGATTGTGTGCCGGTTTTGCTCGGCGATCCGCGAACCGGCGCATTTGCCGCAATTCACGCCGGCTGGCGCGGAACGGTCGAGTCAATTGTTTTGAACGCGATCGAAAAATTACGCGAATTTTACGGCACCGTTCCGCAGGATCTGACTGCCGCGATCGGTCCGGCGGCAACTTGCCAAAATTACGAGATCGGACAGGACGTGATCGATGAATTTCGCGAAAAATTCCCCAATTCCGCGCATCTTTTCACGCCGACCAAAGCAGGTCACGCGCTGATCGATCTGCACACCGCGAACAATGAACAGCTTTTGAGCGTCGGTGTTTTATCTGCCAACATTTCCGTTGCGCCGCTCTGCACGATGGAGCGCACCGATCTGTTTTTCTCGTATCGAAGAGAGAAAAAGCTCTACGGCAAAACCGGACGCTTGATGTCGGTGATCGGCAAAATTTAATGAGGTTCAAAAAATCATTGACCTGAACTTCATTATTTTCTAAAATTCGTCTCAACACTCTGGAGGTTTTATTCAATGAAATTACGTTTCTTTTACCTCACGCTTGCCAGCGTGATCCTGCTTTTCAGCTTTTCCGCCCAAAATTTCGCCAAAGATACCTGGGTCAATGTTCGCTCGAAAAACTTTTTTCTGGTCGGTAATGCGAGCGAAAAAGAAATTCGTCAGGTCGCGACCAAGCTCGAACAGTTTCGCGAAACATTTCGCCTGATCTTTCCGCGCGCCAAATTTAATCAGACGATTCAAACCAATGTCGTCGTCTTTAAAAGCGATTCGGCTTATCGCCCGTTCAAACCGAAACGCGCCGACGGCAAACCCGATGACGGCATCGCCGGATATTTTCAGCCGGGCGAAGATCTCAATTACATCACGCTTTCGACCGGCGGCGAAAAAGAAGATACCTACGGCACGATCTTTCACGAATATGTTCATTTTCTGCTCGATACGAATTTCGGCAAATCCGAAGTGCCGCCGTGGTTTAACGAAGGTTTAGCCGAATATTATCAAACATTTCAAATCAAGGAAGATCAAAAAGTTTATCTCGGAAACCTACAGGACAATCATTTATTGCTTCTTCAACAAAACCAGATGATTCCGCTGCGGACGTTTTTCGAGATCGATAATTATTCGCTTCATCAGAACGGCAATCATTCGCGGAGCATTTTTTACGCGCAGGCGTGGGCGCTGATCCATTATTTGATCCAGGCAAATAACGGCGCGAATACGGGAAATATGAACAAGTTTCTGAGTCTCGTGATGAATAACGTCGAACCCGAAAAAGCCTTTCAGCAGGTTTTTCAAACGGACTATGCGACGATGGAAAAAACTCTTAAAAAATATGTCGAACAACGCTCATTTGTCGGAACTTTGATAACGCTTCCGCAAAAACTCGTTTTCGACGCGGAAATGACGACTCTTCCGCTCTCCGAAGCGGAAGCCGACGCGTATCTCGGCGATTTGCTTTATCACACGCACGAATTTGATAACGCCGAAGTTTATCTCGAAAAAGCGATCGCCCTCGATGCTAATTCGAGTCTTGCAAATACATCGCTCGGACTCGTCAAAATGCGGCAGAGAAAATTTGACGAAGCCAAAAAATATCTCGAAAAAGCCATTTCGGGTGATCAAAAAAATCATTTCGCACATTACAATTACGCTTATATTCTGAGCCGCGAAAGTATGGATGAATTCGGTTATGTTTCAAAATTTCCGCCCGAAGCGATGAAAAAAATGCGCGATTCTCTGCAAAAGGCGATCGCGATCAATCCGAATTTTACCGAAAGCTATCGGCTGCTCGGGTTTATCAATCTGGTCAATAACGAAGATCTCGACGAATCGATGGTATTTTTGAAAAAAGGCTTGGCGCTGCAGCCCGGCAATGAGGAATATGCTTATATCATCGCGCAGATCTACTTGCGTCAGGAAAAATACGCGGAAGCCAAAGAGCTTGCCGAAAAGATCTACAAAACCGCCGATGAACCCGACCTGCGTGCGAAAGCTCAAAATTTGCTGAATTCCGTTGATGAATTTAATGCGCGAAAAGCCGATTTTCAAAAACAGCAAAAGGAGTTGGAAGATAAAGGCATTCGGACGCCGGTGCTCGTTAAAAGA
Source organism: Pyrinomonadales bacterium (assembly GCA_038330465.1). Classification (GTDB taxonomy): domain Bacteria; phylum Acidobacteriota; class Blastocatellia; order Pyrinomonadales; family Pyrinomonadaceae; genus JAFDVJ01. Next base: position 680 of record JBBQOA010000118.1, on the reverse strand, counting down.
AACGGCGATAAACCGCTGACCGAAGCCGAAATTAAAAAGATCGAGGAAGAAAACGAGAACCTCAATTTGAATCGCTCGCTTTCGAAACCGAAACCCGATGAAAAACAGATCGTCGGGTTTATTGAAAAGGTCGCGTGTGTGAAAGGCGAAATAATTTACACGATCAAGACCGAAACCGAAAATTTGACGCTTTCGACCAAAGATTTTTCGGCGCTCGATCTAATGTCAATGACGGACGAAGCGCAAAATTTGAGTTTCGGCTGCGATGCTCAGGTCAGAGACTTTCTTTCGGTTCTGACATATCGCCCGAGCGCCGACGCGAAGGCAAAATCGCGCGGAAATCTGTTGTCGATCGTCTTCGTGCCGAAATTTTTCCGGCTGAAAACCGAGGAAGAAATCAAACAGGCGCGCGCGGTCATCATTGTCGATGATGAACCGCCGACCGAAAGCAATCCGCAAGACACGGAAGATTTTGAGAAAAGACGCCGCGAAGCGATGCTCGACGGAATCCGGCAGGCTTTGCGGCAACCGCTCGACGGCGAAAAACGCGTGATCGGAATTATCGAAAAGATCGAATGCGGCAACAACAACGGCGTGACCTTTATCGCCAAAATAGATTCTCAAACATTCAAACTCAAAGCCAAAAATCCGCAAGCCGTCAAAATCGCGGTTTTCACACC
>JBBQOA010000117.1:0-10225 GCA_038330465.1 Pyrinomonadales bacterium | reverse complement strand
CATGTGATGATGGTCGGCGACGGCGCGGAACAATTCGCCAAGGAAATGAATATCGAATTCGTGCCCGAAAAATATTTTTTCACGCAGGAGCGTTGGGATTCGCTGCAGCAAGTCATCAAAGAAGAAAAAGAAAAGGAAAAGCTGAAAAAGGACAAACTGAAAAGCCAAAACACCGAAGAAAAACCGCTGACACGCGAAGATTATTACGCGGAAATGACCGCCGCGCAAAAACTTCCCGTCAATAAATTCGGCACCGTGGGCGCAGCGGCGCTCGATAAAGACGGCAATCTCGCGGCAGGAACTTCGACGGGTGGAATGACTTATAAAAAATACGGACGCGTCGGCGATGCGCCGATCATCGGCGCGGGAACTTACGCAAATAACAACACTTGCGCGATTTCGGCGACCGGTTGGGGCGAATTTTTTATTCGCTTAGGCGTCGCGCGTGATATTTCGGCGATGATGGAATACCGCGCTTTGCCCGTTCAGCAAGCCGTTGATGCGGAAATGAAAAAGGTCGGCGATCTAGGCGGCGACGGCGGCGTGATCGCGATCGATAAATTCGGTAATATCGGCATTTCGTTCAATTCCGAAGGAATGTATCGCGCCTATATCAATTCCGAAGGCAAACCCGTTGTTGAGATTTACAAGGATTAGCAATATTTTGCAATTCAAACAAAAAGGCATCGAAGAAATTAATCTTCGATGCCTTTTTGTTTGAATTGCAAATCCAATTAAATCGAATCGTTTCCGCTTTTTGAGCCTTCGGTCATTTCATAACGGTTGCGGTCGCGCTTTTCCATCTTTTCGACAAAATCGAGCGGTTCGTTGTCTTCAAAATCGATGCCCATCGCATGGGCGTTTTCTTCAACGTCGGATTGGTCAGGCGTCGGATTATGTCCGCCGACCGATTCCGAACCGCTTGAATTGACCTCTTCCCAATCGGCATCAATGTCGCCGCCGGAATCTGCCGGACTCGATGAGTGATGTTCCATCAGACGTTCCGCCAATTCGCCCGGAGCTTGCGGCGAGTGTGCGATCTCCTCATCCATAAACTCTTTGATTGCTTCGTCTGCGGGTTCTTGTTGTTCGTAGAATTCCAAATCTTTCCCTGAAATCATAACTTTTCTCTCTTGATTTTCCATATTGCCCTCCTTGTTCTTTAGAAAAGAATAGCATATCGGCTGTCTAAAGAGTAGAGAATGGAGAATGTTGGAATTTGTTTTTTAGGACGTCACATTCCGCATTTTGTGCGCTGATCAAATAAACACAACGGTTTGCGACGAAGGAATATCGAACCGGCGGCGGCAGCGCATATTCTTGCACATCAGCATATCGTCGATCCGCACCATATAATCGCGCGATTTTTGATATTGCGCCTGATCTTGCTGGTTCAGATGGCGCGGGGCGTTTTTCTTTTTCGTTCGTTTCATCCAGCGGACGTCGTAATCATGACGTTCGCGGCATTGCGGACACGAGAAACTTGCTTGTTTTACTTCGGTTTTTTCGTCGAAAATATCTCTTTCATTTATCATTTATTATTTACCATTTATCAATTGCAGGTAATCTGCAAATTGATTTGAGAATTCCTCTTCAATGATAAATGATAAATGATAAATGATAAATGATAAATGTCATTCGGCTAATTTTCTAAGGAATTGAAACGTGAAAATTCCTGTGTTGTGACCGTCGGAAAAGTGAAAATTGAGCGCGTAACGCCCGACGACCGAAACGGAAGAAATTGAAAGGTCGTCGGAAACGCTTTCCGCACGGAGAATTTTTTCGCCCGTCCATTCGTTGACGCACGATGCACATGGACAATTTCGCCGCAATTGCGGCGCGTTATAACTCGTCTCCGCATCGTCCGACCAATGGATCGAGAGTTCGCGGTCGCTTTCTTCAATGATTTGGGTTGGTTCGATCATAAAAATAGTTCTAAGTTCCGGGTTCAAATACCAATTCAAATTAAATTTTAACTCGAAGCTGCCGTTAAATCTTCAGCCGAGATGTCGTAATGCGAAGCGTGATAGACGGCGGTTCCGGCTTTTAAGACGATCGCTTGCGGCGATTGGTGGCGAATGCCGGTTTTTTCTTCGATCGCATTTGAAATATTTCGCGCCGATTGGACGACGACGAGATTAATTTCTCCGGTAAAATCCGAGATTTCGTCGTAAACATTCGAACTGATCGGACAAGTTATCGAATGTTTGAATAAAACGACCGGTTTTTGGTTTGATTGTTCAAAAAGTTGATCAAGCTCGCGGCTTGAATTAATTTCAATAAAATTTGCCATGTAAAAATAATAACTGTTAGATTCCTTGATAAAATTGCGGCGGCGGCGGATTCGGATTCGGACCATCGCCCTCGTGAAAGATCTTCTGATATGCAATATAAGTATTGGCGAAAATCAATGGAAGCACAAAATACGCGCCAATTCCGCAGACCAACGCGCCTAAACTATATGCCAAAACATTCAAAACAAGCAATCCGACCATGCCGCCGAGATTTTTCCAGACCGCGCTTGCGCCGAGTTTAAATGATTCCCAGCCGGAAAGCCGCTGTTCGATCAAAATTTGATAGGTCAGCATTAAAAACGGATGAACAAAGATCCAGATCAGCATCAAGACCGCAAAAACAATTCCCGAAAAAGCGAGCGCCCCGAACAAAATTTCGGGATCGGGATTTTTTCGATCCATCGAAAATTGCGCGGTGATCAGCGGAATATAACCGATCAGAAAACCCGCTTGGAGCGGAATCGACCAGATCAGCGTCGCGATCAAACTCGGCACAAAGACCTTGAATCCTTCAAAAAGCTGTTCGAATTTCGGTTCGCGCCCGTGGTATTTTTCGGCGATCGGGACATAAATTCCGCACATCATCGCGCCCAAAACGAGACAAAACGGAACCATACTCCCGATCAAAAAACCGACCAGCGTAATTCCGAAGAACAACCAATAACGGTCTTTGATGAGCTGCCAGCCTTCTTTGAAACATTCGACGGGTTTGATGACTCCCGTTCGGATCTCAAAATTTGCCATAACTTTTTTAAAGTATAAATGGATAATGAAATGCCCGAAGTAAAACTTCGAATTTCATTATCCATTTTTTCCAAGCCATTAACAATAAATTTTTTCGAGATAATCTTTGACTTGCCGGTCGCTCGAAAATTGCGGCGTCAAGGTCGCCAGCGCATTCTTCATACGCCGGATCCATCTCACCGGCAAACCGTTTTCGTCGAGCTCATAAAATGCCGGAACGATCTCGTTTTCAAGGATCTGATAAAGCGATTCGGCATCTTCGGCATCGATCTGATTCTGGTCGTCGCCGACATTTAATTCGCCGATCGAAAACCCGTTCGTGCCGTTGTAGCCTTCGATCCACCAACCGTCGAGAATTGAAAAATTCAACCCGCCGTTCATTGCCGATTTTTGTCCGCTCGTCCCGCTTGCTTCGAGCGGGCGACGCGGAACATTCATCCAAACATCAACGCCCTGCACCAGATAACGCGCTACTTCCTGATCGTAATCTTCAATAAACACAGCGCGATTCTGCCAATTTGAATCGTGATTGATGCTCATCAGATTTTGCAAAAGCTGTTTGCCGACGCGGTCTTGCGGATGCGCTTTGCCGGCAAAAACGAATTGCACCGGGCGGTCGGCGTCGTCAACCATTTTCAGAAGGCGGTCGAGATCCGACATCAAAAGATTCCAACGCTTATAAGCGGCGACGCGGCGCGCAAACCCGATCGTCAGAACATTCGGGTCGAAAAGTTTATGCGTGTCTTCGCGTTCGTTGATCGTATTGCGCAAACCCGTTTCTTTGGCAAGCGTTTTATAACGGATAAAAGCCACTAAAAGCTGCTTTAGATGGCGGTGCGAATTCCAGATCTCGGCGTCGGGAATACGTTCGATCGCCGCCCGCCACGCCGGTTCATCGCGCAGGATCTCCGCCCAATTTGTTCCGATATGCTTTTCATAGACGGTTTTCAGTAAAGGCGCGATCCATGTCGGCGCGTGAACGCCGTTGGTGATATGCGTGATCGGCACGTCTTGACTGAGCGTTCCTTCGGGAAACATCTTGAGCCACAGATCGCGCGAAACTTCGCCGTGTTTTTCGCTCACGCCGTTTGCCGAACGCGCCATTCTGAGCGCGAGCGGCGTCATTCCGAAGGCTTCCGTGTGGTCGTCGGGATTGGTTCGTCCGAGCGCGAAAAACTCGTCAACCGTGATTTTCAGTGAATCAATAAATTCGGAACTGAAACACGCGCCGAGCGTGTCGGTCGAAAAAACGTCGTTCCCTGCTTCGACCGGCGTGTGCGTCGTAAAAACGCATTGCTCGCGGACATTCGCAACCGCATCTTCAAACGTTGCGTCTTCGTCCGTCTGCAAAAATTCGCGCGTCAGTTCAAGCGTCAAAAAAGCAGAATGTCCTTCGTTGAGATGAAATACCGAGGGCGAATAATTCAATTTTCGCAGAAAACGAACGCCGCCGATCCCTAAAATTTTCTCTTGAACGATCCGCGTTTCAGTGTCGCCGCCGTAAAGATGTCCGGTAATTAAACGGTCAACATCGCTGTTTTGCGGCAGATTTGTGTCAAGCAGATAAAGATTGATGCGTCCGATGCGGGCAAGCCAACCCTGCGCGAAAACTTCGCGTCCGCGAATATGCACCGAGACCAAAAGTCGTTCACCGTGTTCATTCATCACGGGCTTTAAGGCGAGTTCCGAATCGAAAACGTCTAAATAACGCTCTTCCTGCCAACCGTCGTGCGCGATCTTTTGACGAAAATAACCGTAGCGGTAAAGTAGTCCGACGGCGACGAGCGGAATATTCAAATCGCTCGCCGCTTTCAAATGATCGCCCGCCAAAATGCCCAAACCGCCCGAATAATTGGGCAGGGAATTATGAACGCCGTATTCGGCGCAAAAATAGGCGACCGGATTTTCATTCGTCACGCGCCCCGAATTATGCGGCGGTTCGCTCAAATAAGTTTCGAGTTTGACGGCAAACCGCTTAACTTTTTCGACGTAGTCAAGGTCGGTTGATTTTTGCCAAAGCCGAAACGGTTTGATTTTTTTCAGTAAAAGACGCGGATTTTGTTCGCATTTTTCCCAGAGCGACGGTTCAAGTTCGCGAAAAAGTTCCGCGCCTCCGGTTTCCCACGACCAATAATAATTCCAGGCGATCGTTTCTAAAGACCTTAAGTTTTCAGGGAATTCGCGTTGGTAGAAAAAATCGGTTTTCGGACTTTGTTCGGTTTGAAAACTAACTGATGATTGCATTCTCTCTAAGGTTTCGGTTGAAAGTTCCTTCATAGCATTAAAAATATATTTGGTAAACGGAGAAGATTGAGAAACTATAAACCATCAAAAGGCAAACGGCAAATTTCCAGTTTAAAGTTCCGTTTTTCAGGTTCAAAGATTCAAATTTCAAATTTCAGTTCGGATAATAACAACTTTGAATCCGGGAAGCGGGAAACGGGAACTCAAAATTGCTGATGTTTAAGGAACATTTTGGCGTCGGATTCGGAAAAGAAAACGAGCCGAACCTCATTTAATATATCGTCAAAATCGAGGAATTCTTTAATTGTTTGTGACGAAATACGCGCCGCTTCGTGTTTCGGAAAATGAAACGCGCCGGTTGAGATCGAAGGAAAAGAAATTGACCGCAAACTATTTTCAGCGGCTAAAAGCAGTGAATTTCGGTAAGAATCGCTCAAAAGTTGAAGGTCATTGCCTTGATTCATTCCGTAAATCGGTCCGACGGTGTGAATCACAAATCTCGCTTTAAGCTTTCCGCCCGAAGTGATGACGGCTTTTCCCGTCGGCAAACCTTTCGGATAGAGCGTTTGACGAATTTCGAAACATTCATCGTAAATTATACGTCCGCCTTTTGAATGGATCGCGCCGTCCACGCCGCCGCCGCCGAGCAAGGTCGCGTTCGCCGCGTTGACGAGCGCGTCCGTTGTTTGTGCCGTAATATCGCCGACCGTAACGACGACGCGACCGTTTAAAAATAATTCGTTCACAAAACCTTTTTAGCTTATTTCGTCCGGTTTTTCCAATTCGCCGACTTTCATAAACCGGTGATGAAGCGTGACGAGCAAGCCGAAGATCAAGGCTCCGGCTGACAAAATAATGCCGATGCCGAAATTATCCGAAGCGTTTCCGACGCGCATCAGCCACGCGAAAACCGCCAAAAATATTCCGCTAAGCGCAAAAGTAAGCGGCAGCCAGACGAATTCAGATTTCATGAAATTCGCTTTTTGACGGCGTTTGCGAAAGAGAATCGGTTTCAGACGGTCGTAATCCCAGGCGACGAGATAGGTTGCCGCGAAGGTCATCAAGATCGTCACGAGCCAGGTTCCTTTGAACCCGACGGCGTTGGTCAGAACGGTAATATTCAAAATTATCGGAAAAAACATCAGCGCGCCGAGATGCGCGGTGCGCGGAAAAATCAGCAAGACGGCGGCGATGAGCTGCGCCCAACCGATAAATTCGTAATAAAATCCGGTTTGATAAAGCGCGTTGAAATAATGACCGACCGGATTTGAATCGGGCAAACTCGTAAAGGGTTCGTGCATGATCTTTTTGATGCTCGGCGGCGTAAATCCGATAAAAAGCAAGATCCGCGTAAAAGCCGTAAAAATTTGCAGGATCTTACTGCTCGTCATTTTTTCGTGAATCGTATCCAATGCCGTTTCAAGTTTCATAAATTTTTGCTCCGTTAGGGTTGTTTCCCAATTATTAACGCGCAAACCGCCGAAAAAAGTTTCACGTTTTTGACAAAAGATCGGAGGCGTTTCACTTCAATCCGCTCTTCGCTTCTTGTCTGCTTTATCATTTTTCCGTAAGATTTTATTTCGTATTTAAATCTTGAGGAACTTTTAATAAAAAAATGATAATACCCGTTAAATGGTCAGACGAAGGCGTTTTGATGCTCGATCAGCGGCTGCTTCCGACCGAAGAAACATGGCTGACTTTGAAAACTTACACGGATGTTGCTAAAGGCATCAAGGATATGGTCGTCCGCGGCGCGCCCGCGATCGGCGTTTCAGCCGCCTACGGCATCGCGCTCGGCGCGAAGAATTTCGTCGGAATGGATCTGACCGATTTTGAAGATGAAATCGATTACATGAGCGAAGTTTTAGCCAAAACGCGCCCGACCGCCGTCAATCTTTTCTGGGCGATCGACCGGATGAAACGGACGTTTCAAAAGGCGAAAGCCGACGGCAAATCGGTCAGCGAGATCAAACAGATCCTGCTCGACGACGCGAAAGCGATCCACGAAGAAGACATCGAATCGCAGCGTTTGATCGCCGAGTTCGGCGGCGAACTGCTCGAAAATGATTCGGTCGTGCTGACGCATTGCAACGCGGGCGCGCTCGCGACCGGCGGCGTTTGGGGCACCGCGCTTGGCGTCATTCGCGGCGCGGTCAATCAGGGCAAAAACATTTCCGTGATCGCCGACGAAACGCGTCCATACTTGCAGGGCGCGCGTTTGACGGCTTGGGAACTCGATCAGGATGACATTCCCGTAACCTTAATTACCGACAATATGAGCGGACATATTATGAAAAAAGGCGGCGTCCAGGCGGTCGTCGTCGGTTCGGACCGGATCGCGGCAAACGGCGATGTCGCCAACAAGATCGGCACTTATATGGTTGCCGTGCTCGCCAAACGCCATAATATTCCGTTCTACGTTGCCGCACCGCTTTCGACGGTCGATCTGAAATGTCCGACCGGCGACGACATTCCGATCGAAGAACGCGACATTCGCGAAATCACGCACATTAAAGACATTCGGCTCGCGCCCGAAGGCATTTCCGTCAGCAACTACGCCTTCGACGTCACGCCGAACGATCTGGTGACGGCGATCATCACCGAAAAAGGCGTCGCGCGCGCGCCTTACACGGAAAGTTTGCGGAAACAATTTGAAGATTAGGTGAGAACCGTCGGCGGTGGCGGGCGCGTTCACCTCGTTCGGCAACAATCTGATCACCGACGCCCGCAACAGTACGGGCTTTACAGACGGCGCCAACGGCGATCAGGTCAGCGACAACAACGCGATCGATCCGCTGCTCGGAGATCTTGCCAACAACGGAGGGCAAACCGATACGCGTGCCATTTTGGGCGGCAGTCCAGCGATCGATCACGGCAACGACTGTGTTTTTAATCGAACCTGTTTGCAGCCTCTGCAAAATCTGCGACTTTTTACTGACTAACGGGATAACCGTTTTCGATCAAGCGGCACGACGGTCGATGTCGGTGCGTTCGAGTTAGGGAATTTTAGTTTCAGCAGCAGCATTCTCGGCTTATTCACACGACCCAGATTATTCGGTTCATTGGTTGTGACGACCCGCGCCGCGACCAATCAAAAACAATATCGAATCATTAGCTCAACCGGCGCGGCGACGATTAATAATCTTGTTGACCGGGATGTTTATATTATTGAAATCAAAAGCAAACGCGCCGGTCAGAGTTCATTGTTGATTTTTGATCCGGATGCCATTTTCTTTGCCATCCCTCCCAATTCAGTAATCGAACAGGACGGCATCAGAATGACGTTTGATCAAAATGTGAGATAAATCTAAAAAGATATTTCATTTTGGCGGGATCGCGATAAAAATAAAATTGTCCGAATTAAATCTTGCTCAAACTTGGATCCGTTCATTAACGATCGTGTGGAACATTGTTTTGAGCGAAGCGCGGGTGAAAGGTTTCGTAATGAACATCGCGGCGCCGGCTGAAAAACTCTCGGCTTGAACCCTCAAACTTTCATCGGAAGTCATGATCATAATGGGAATCCGCATCAGCCGTTTTTCGGTTTTCATATGGCGAATCATGTCCGGACCTTCGATAAACGGGACGTTCACATCGAATATTCCGGCAACAAAATTATTATCGGAATTCAATATTTGGTAAGCTTCGCGCCCGTTTGTCGCCGTCACGACGTCAAAATTTTCTTCTTCCATGATGTCTTTAACAAGCGTCATAATTACCGGATCGTCTTCAACGACAAGAACCCGTCCGGCGCGCGGTTCGGAATCGGGCGGCAGCCATTCGGCGAGAGTTTGAATTACAAATTCTTCCTTGCGAGGCGCGCAAATTGTTAAAGTTTCCGTAATTCTGGCGACAATCTGGCTGGGCGTGAATTCGCCTTTTGAGAGCACCCGCGAAGCTCCGAAGAATTTTGCTTCCACCAATACATCATTTGTCTCGTCACCCGAGAAAGCAATGATCGGTAGGTCTTTGAACTCATCCTCGCAGCGCACCTTTTTAAGCAAATCAATGCCCGATATTCCCGGCAGCATCATATCCAACAGCAATAGATCAGGCTTGAAGGAAACTAATTTGTCATAGCCGGTTTCACCGTCAATCGCAAATTCAACCTCATAGCCTTCATCCGCTATCTTATTTTTATAAATTTGGGCGATGATTTCATCGTCTTCGATCATTAAAATCTTATACTTCATAATTCAAATTCCTCACGCTACATTTTGTAAGAGATGGTGTTCCAAAAACATTTGTATTTTCTTGAATCCATCTTTGGCGATTTTTAGTTGTTGTGCCGCGCCGCGCAGTTCGCCGCTGTTGCCGATTCGTTCCAATTCCCGCAATGCCGGAACGATCGCCGTCATACCGAGCGTCCGGCTGCTGCCTAAACATTTATGAGCGAGCGCAAAAACGTCTCCGGCAGATCGGCGTTCGATCGCTTCATTCAATTCGTCAAGCCGTTCGGCGGTATGACGCTTATAAAGTTCGACATATTGTTCTAATTTCTCATAGCTGTTTGAAGCGGCATCCATCAGGAAAACCAGATCGACCGGCGGAATATCGATCGTCTCTTTTGCCTCAAACTCATCGGTCACTGCCGTTGAGATTCCGAAACTTTTGTTTTCAAACAGATCATGCAAGATATCTTTGAGGTCGGCTTTCTTGACGGGTTTGGCAAGATAGGCGTCCATTCCGCTTGCCAGACATTTGTCACGGTCGCTCCGCATTGCGTAAGCGGTCATCGCAATGATCGGAGTGTGTTTTGTTTTGCCTTCCTGCCGGCGAATTTCGGCTGTTGCCTGAAACCCGTCCATGACGGGCATCTGACAATCCATCAAAACAACATCATATTTTTTACGGCTGATGGCTTTGACGGCTTCCTCACCGTTGACCGCGACATCGACCCGGTAGCCTAAACCCGCCAGATGACCGAGCGCCACTTCCTGATT
>JBBQOA010000116.1:0-10232 GCA_038330465.1 Pyrinomonadales bacterium | reverse complement strand
ATCGGGAACATTTACAACTGCCATAATTTTATAATTTTCGCACAATTCGTGCCGTCGTCGTAACTTGCCCGACGTGCCGCGCGGTGTGTTCGGCGATGTGAAAAAGCAGACCGAAAACATTTGTTTCGAGTTTTTTATGCCCGACAAATCGCACTTCAAATAAACTTTCGGGCGCCACGGTCCGGAAAAATCCGAGCGCTTTTTCAATCGCTAAAATGGCTTGCCCGACCAATTCTTCGGCGTTTAAATCGGAAGATTCCGCCGTTTCCCGCTGCAAAAACTCAAGCTGCGCGGCGCTCAAATCTTCGCCTTTTGCGTAGGTCAAAAGCCGATCGATACTTCCCGCAAGATGGCGCAGATGAAACGCGACCGACGGCGCGCCGTTCGGTTTTGCCGATAATTCCTCGCCCGTCAGATGCGCCGCCGATTTTGCGAGATCGACAACCGCCTGCACAAGCGCGTGCGCCGCCGGTATTACGACCGGCGCAAATCCATCTAATTTTCCGCTGAGCCACGCTTCTTCCGTCATAAAAATTTACAAACTCCTGCCCAAAACTTCAAACAAAAACTCAAAAATTTCGATCTGCCGCCGCGCTTCGGCGACGTCTTCGCCCCACGTGTAAAGCCCGTGACGGCGCAGATAAACGCCGTGACATTTCGGATTTTCGCGCAAAACATTGTCGATCACGTGCGAGAGCGCGATGTAATCCTGCGAATTTTCGACGATCGGGACGATTTCGCGGTGTTCGTGCGTTTTGACGCCGGCAAGTCCTTTGAGCATCTCGTAACCCTGAATTTCAATACTGCCGTTCTCAAAAAAAACGTCCGAAAGGATCGTCCCCCAAACCGAATGCGTGTGCAGCACCGAACCCGCTTTTTTCCGCATTCGATAGATCGTCAGGTGAATCATCGTTTCCGCCGAAGGTCTGCCGAATCCTTGCAGCACGTCGCTGTTATCGTCGATCTCCAAAAAATGCGTTTCATCTAATGCGCCTTTATCATTGCCGCTTGCCGTAATGCAGAGACGCAGCGGTTTGTCGGAAATCTTCGCGCTAAAGTTTCCGCTCGTGCCCATCACCCAGCCGCGCCGATAAAATTCGTATCCCGCGAGCGAAAGGTTTTCCGATTGTTCTTTAAAATTCATCGTTTAAAGTCTAACCAACAATAAAGCGTGAAAGCAAACAAAAAAACGCCGAAGATTTGGAAATCTTCGGCGTTTTTTTGTTTGCGCGTGAAAATAATCAGTTAATGCCGAGATATTCTTTTTCAAGAACCGAAATTTCCTGAAACATATAAGAAAGGTCATTTGTCACGATCTGGTTGCGACCATTTTTTTTCGCTTTATAGAGCGCTTCGTCAGCCGCCCGGATGAGTTCGGATTCCGGCATTTGGAATTTCACGAAAGTCGTCGCGACACCGATGCTGATCGTTAAATACTCGCTCGTTGGAGATTTGCCGTGCGGAATTTTAAGATCTTTGATATTTTCCATCGCTTGTTCGGCAATTATCAGGGCGCCTTCCAAATCGGTTCCGCCAAGGACGATCGCAAATTCTTCGCCGCCGAATCTGGCAACCAGATCGGTCGGGCGATGGATCGTTTTTCTTAAGGCTTCGGCAACCTTTTTCAGACAATCGTCACCTGCCTGATGACCGTAAGTGTCGTTGAAAAACTTAAAATGGTCAATATCGAGCATGATCAGCGAAATTTCGGTTTTGAAACGAATCGCCCGATGCCATTCGCCGGCGAAAAAGTCTTCAAAAAGACGCCGGTTTCCGACTGCTGTCAGACCGTCGGAGTTTGCCAGATGCTGCAATTCCTCGTTTGCCTTTTTGAGTTCTTCGGTCTTTTCGGAAACAAGCCGCGCCAATTTTTTCTGTCCCAACTTTAATTGGTAAACGCTGAACTGCCAGATCAGAAACAAACATAAAGCGCCGATCGCGATGCACAGCAACAAAAATTCTTTTGTTTGATAAAAGAACGGCTTGATTTCCAGATCAATGGTCGCGCCCTTTTCGTTCCAAATGCCGTCACTGTTCGCGGCTTTGACCATAAAACGGTAATTTCCGGGCGGAAGATACGAGTAATATGCCGTCCGGCGCGTTCCGGCATCGACCCAATCCGTGTCGTGTCCTTCGAGTTTGTATTTAAATTTTATTTGTTTCGATTTTATTAAACTGATGCCCGTAAAATTTATTTCGATGTTTTTTTGTCCGGGTTCGATCGCCAATTCCCGGCTGACATCGAATTCTTCCCTTTCGACGGCGACCGATTCGATGACGACCGCCGGCGGCAAAATGTTCGAACTATCGGCGTCCGAATCAAGCACGACGACGCCGTCCTGGGTCGGAAACCAAAACTTTCCGTCCTTATCCTTAATGCTCGCGGGCTGTCTTCCGCCGTTGCATTCATTGTTCAGCATACCGTCTTCTTTGCCGTATCCGATGCTGTTTATTTTTTCGATCTTGCCGTCGGCGAAATCGTTTAACTCTTGACGTTTGACGCGGTAAATTCCGTGGTTCGAACTGATCCAAAAATATCCGCGGTCGTCTTCCTGAATGGCAAAAACATCGTTGTTATATAATCCGTTTTCCGCCTTGAAACTGACAAACTGTCCGTCCTTATAGCGACTTAAGCCTTCGCCGTAAGTGCCGATCCACAAAGTTCCGTCAGCGTCTTCATAGATCGAACGGACATAATTTCCGGATAAGCCTTCACGGGTCGAGTAATTGGTAAATTTACCGTCTTTGAATTCGGACAAACCGCCGAAACCGCCAAACCATAATCTGCCGCGCGAATCTTCGTAGATGACGGTCATAAAATTGTTTGGTAAACCATTCGCATCCGAATAAAAGGCTTTTAATTTATAATCCTGAAAAAGCAAAACCCCTTTACTGGTCGCCGCCCAAACATTTCCGGCTTTATCTTGCTGAATGGCGGAAACGTGATGTCCTTGCGAATCTTTGAGCATTTGGGTTTTGTCGTTTTCCGCGATAAAGATACCGCCGCTGACGCCGATCCACATTTTGCCGTTCGAATCTTCAAGAAGCGCCTGCACCGTCATCGAAGTGTTTTTCCACTTCATAAAATCGGGCACGGTTTGGTCGGTTTGCTGCAAATTGACCGGTTCGAATTTGCCGTTCCGATAAATATTCAAGCCTTTGGTCGTGCCGACCCAAATATTATCCCGGCGGTCCCGATAGATCGGGTAAACTTCCGAACTGTTCAAACCGGCGTCGGCGCTATATGTTTTTATGAGGTTCTTTCTTAAGCGGTTGAGCCCTTTGTTCGTTGCCAGCCAAATGATGCCTTCGCGGTCTTTGAAGATATTGAAAATATTCGTATCCGAAAGTCCCAATTCCGTTCCGAAACTTGAAAACTGTCCGTCCTGATAACGAATCAAACCGAGTCCCGCACCTGATCTGCCGCCGTTGGCAAACCAAATGCTGCCGTCCGTTTCTTCCCAAAACGAATGAAACCCGGCGTTTTTTGGAAAATCCTCTTTCCCTTCAAATGTTTCGACATTTCCGTTATGCAGACAAACAAGTGTCAATCCGCTGATCCAAAGTCTGCCCTGACTGTCTTCGAAAGCCTCTCGCCTAAAATCAAGTCTTTCAATTTTATAGCGGTAAACGGTCGTCACGCCGTCACGCAATTCGGTGATCTCGTTTGGCGTCAAGGTCCACTGCGTGCCCGATTTGCCCGTATATTCGACGCGGCTTTTGTTTTTGTCGAGTTTTTCGCTGAGAACGAATTTCTCGTCGCGCAGGTAATACCAGCTTCTCGCATAATCGTTGCCCTCGACCACCAGAAAGCGCAATTCACCGTTTTTGTCAGGTTTTATCAGCTCAATATAATGTCCCGGAACTTCTTCGGAGGTGTAAGACTTAAAAACTCCGTTTCGATAAATGGTCAAGGTGCCGTCTTCCATCGTCGTGGCATAGAGCGTTCCGTCTTTATCGCAGTAAATTCCGGTGAAACGATTGTTGATGATGCCTTTTGTATTGCCCTTTCCAAACGTCCGAAAACGCACGCCGTCAAACCTGACAAGTCCGTCAAAGGTCGTAAACCAGAGATATCCGTCAGGCGTTTGCGTAATTTCGCGTAAACCGTTTTGCGGCAGACCGTTATCCGTCGTCCAGGAATCAAAACTATATTGACCGAAAACACGCGGACACCCGGCGAAGCAAATATATAATTGAAGAATTAGTAAAAAGACTAAAATTCTTTTCGGAGAAATCATTGAAAGAAATGTGTAAAGTAGAAAATTGGACCGAGCCAAGGCAAAACTCTAAGTCTATTAAACACTTCTAACTCGTATCTAGTCAATGTTTTTCTTTTTTTTATGCGCCGGACCGACATTCCAAAGAGCGCATTTGATCAATTCAAATGCGCTCTTTTTCGCTGATTCAGTTTAGCGGGACCGGTTTTGTGAAATGCTTCATTTCAGAATCAGCGGCGCGCTTTTAAGAGTTTTTCGCACTTTCTCCAATAGCCGAAAAATGACGGATAATAGCCTTTTACTTCGGGAAACATCCAATCGCGCGCTTCCTCGCTGCCTTTGTAATGCGTGTTGGTCGGATGCTCTTTAAAAAAGATCTCCGACAAATTATGCGCGCTCACAAAGTCGCCGAATTCGCCCGTGTAGATTTTTATGGCGTCGATATTTTCGGCAAGTTTGAGCACAAATTCGATCGTTTTCGGCGAAACCGGATATTTCTCGAAATGTGTCGGCTCAAATAATAAAACGCGGTTGGCTTTGATATCCGCTTTCCAAAACGGGTCGAGATTATAGAAATTGTAGATCAAGGTCGGCAGCGAATCATCGATTTCGAGCGGCTCGGATTTCGGCAGCTCGGTCGTCAGAACGGGATCTTCGGTGGCGCGGAGAACTT
Source organism: Pyrinomonadales bacterium (assembly GCA_038330465.1). GTDB lineage: Bacteria > Acidobacteriota > Blastocatellia > Pyrinomonadales > Pyrinomonadaceae > JAFDVJ01. Next base: position 5,339 of record JBBQOA010000116.1, on the reverse strand, counting down.
CGGGAATCGGCAATTCTTCAAATTCCGCGTAATCGACATCGAGAAACGTCCCGTGCTGGGCGGTCGCGCAAAATTTGTTGATGTTTTCCTGATTGGCGTAATATTTTTTACTGCTGAAGGTGCCCGCCGTCCATTGCCAACTGAGCGCGTTGCTCGCCCAGTCGGCGTCGAGCAGGTGAAAATACATCCATTTCGCGGGCACGCGCCAGTGGCTTTTTCCGATGTTGCAGGCGGTCGCGGCGATATACATCCGCAGATGATTGTGAATGTAACCCGTTTCGTATAGTTCTTTGACCCCTCGATCGATCGCTTCGATGCCGGTTGCGCCGTTGAGCAAAGCGGTCGGCAGCCGCGAATTTTCGACGTTCGTTTGCGGTTGTTTCAAATCATCGTTCAATTCATCGCCCGCCGCGAGCCAGACGTTTTGAAAATATTCGCGCCACGCGAGCTCCTGCACGAATCTTTCGTACTCATAAAATTTATAGCCTTTTTTCAAAACGGCGTCCAGAACATTTTTGGTCGAGATCACGCCGCGGCTGAGATAGGGCGAAAGACGCGTCACCGCGCCGCTTAGATAATTACGGGTTCTGCCGTATTCGACGGGATCGATCTCTTCGATCCGCGCGAGAATTTCTTCGATTTTTGTTGTCAACATAAGTTTTTGTGGCGTCGAATTTTCTTGTAATTCCTTCGGCGAAACGCCCGTGAATTTTTTGAAACTTCCCCGATCCGGAAATTCATTGATGAAATCATTGAAGTTTCTTCCCGAAACCATCATTGACGGCAGAGGGCAAAAAGGTCGCATTGACGCCTGTTTTTTTTTGACAGATCGGTCAGTGCCAAATTCGGTTCAAGATAGAGTTTGTCATTTTGCAGCAAATTTTGCAGTTTCGATTTGAGGTTTTCAAGTTCGCGCGTTGAAAGCGGCGTTTTGCGTTCTTCGATTTCTTCACGGGCAGCGATAAAACTTCGATCAAAAAGCAAATTACCCGCCGATAAAACTCATCGAACGCGATGCCGACGCGAATTCGGCGTCGTTGATGTAATGACGCGGTTCTTTTTTGAGCACGACGTCTTTGATAAATTCAATGATCTCCGCGCGGGCGGCGCCGCTTCGCAAAACGTCGCGCAAATTATGTTCGCCGGTCGAAAAAAGACAGGTTCTGATCTGCCCGTCCGCCGTCAGACGAATCCGCGAACACGCGCCGCAAAACATTTCCGTGACCGGCGCGATAATCCCGATCTCGCCGCCGGCGCCGTCCGCGAACGCGTATTTCCAAGCCGTTTCGCTGCCGCGCGAGGTTTCTTTTAACTTTAAGGGAAACCGCGCGTTGATCTTTTGATAAACTTCTCTGCCCGCAACGACCAGATCTTTGTCCCATTCGTGCGCCGAATCGAGCGGCATATATTCGATAAACCGCATCGAAAGCGCATTTTCACGCGCAAATTCGGCGAGATCGACGATCTCGTCATCGTTCCAACCACGCACGACGACCGCGTTGATGCGGACCGGTTCTAAACCGGCGCGTTTCGCCGCCCTGATCGCGTCCAAAACTTCGATTAATTTATCGACGCCCGTCATGCGTTGGAATTTCTCTTTTTGCAGCGAATCAAGCGAGATCGTGACGCGGTCGAGTCCGGCGGCTTTCAGACCTTCGGCGCGTTTTTCGAGCGAAAAACCGTTGGTCGTGAGCGCGATGTCCTTTAATTGCGGATTTTCGAGATTTGAAGTTTTCAACTCCGCAATTTTTCCGACGAGTTTTTCAATATCTTTTCTGAGCAGCGGTTCGCCGCCCGTCAGGCGAATTTTTTCGATCCCGAGGCTCACAAAGATCTCGCAGATTTCGGTAATTTCTTCAAAAGTGAGGATCGTTTCTTTGCGCGCAAGCGGCGGTTCGCCGTTCGGCAGACAATAAAAACAGCGAAAATTACAACGGTCGGTCAAACTGACGCGCAAATCACGAATAATTCTGCCGTATGAATCTGTAAGCATAAATTAGATTTTAGATTCTAGATTTTAAATTGGAAAGCCGCGAAACAACTTTCCAATCTAAAGTTTAAAATAAAAATCCAAAATCTAAAATCTAAAATCCCAAATCGTTAGCGGTAAGCTTCGGCGATTTGCCGCAGTTGTTGAAGTGTTTTTTCTTTTTCAACGAACGGCAAACGCGCGACGATTGTCCGCAGTTCGGCGATCAGATTGTTAAATTCGGCGCGGTCGGTGACATCCGTCGGACCGTTATAGATCGTTTTTTGTTTTGAATCGGCAACGATCGGCGATAGATAATCGGTGACATTTTTCAAGGCTTCCGCCGCATTTTTGCCGTTCGGGTGTAGATTCAGATATTCGCCGAACCGCATCCGCATATCGAAAAGATAGCAATTGACATAACCTTCGCATTCGCCCGGCAGCGGATTGTTGGCGGCTTCCCAGGCGATCGTGTCGGAAACCGTCGAATTTTTGAATTTATCGTGCAGACTCCAGAATTGATTGGAAACGACGAGATATTGTCCCGACGGTTCGCTGTAAACAATGGCATTTTCCTGCGTCTTGAGAAATTCGCGGTAGGGCGAAGATTCTTTTTTATCGAGCGGAACCGTCTTTAAAGCGGAACGCAGCGCGAGCAGCCTTTTTAATTCAATTCCTGCCGATTGGTCAGAGCTGTCGAGTTCGCCGTCAACTTTCGATAAAAACTCATACATTTCGGCGGCGGACGCAAAATCCATCTGCGACTGGTAATTTCTTTCGACGATTTGATGATAAATTTCCGTTTTGCCCGACGCGTTCAGATCGTTGACGGAATTAGCCGAGATCCAACCGGTCGAAGTGCTTCCGCCGGCTGAATATTGAACTTTATACCACGCCGGATTTTTTTCGGTGACGCGCAAAATCGTCCCGAGTTTGACCTTTGAAAGCGTCGGCGCGTCAGATTTTGCCTGACTTCTGACGGGAACGGAAAACGTCGTGACGATGATCTGCGGAAGTTCAGCGGAATTCGTTTCGGTTGTTTTGTCAGTCGTTTTGGAAGAAGTGTTTGTCTTCGGATTGGTTTTCGGCGTCGTTTTTGCCGTCGTCGGTTTCGTTATTTTGTCGCTCGACGGCTTTGCTTTATTTTTATCAGCGGTCGTCGTTTTGACGTTCTTCTCGTTCTTCGAATTTTTGGTCGTCGTTTTACTGTTTGCCGTCAAAGTTTGTTTCGAGTTTTTTGTGCTGCTCGTTTTGGTATTTTTGTCAGTCTTTTTCTGAGCGGTTTTCGAGCTCGTCGGTTTCTCGTTCTTTTTGACGGAGGTTTTAGTTTTCGACGTCGTTTGAGTCGTGCTTTTTGTTGGTGTTTTCGACTTTGGAGCGGTCACCGGAGTTTTTTTCGGAGTCGGTTTGGTTTTTGCCTGCGAACTTTTACTCGGCGTCGGCGTCGTTTTTTTCTTTGGCGTCGGCGTCGCCTTGACGTTCTTTTTCTGAGCGCTTTCGGCAGTGGTGACAACCAGAGCGGGCGCGAAAAGCATTAAAAGGGCAAGCACAAATCCGATTTTCGGACGTGAAAATTTTTTGGTAAATCTTAAAAACATTTTTCTCTCCGTTATTTTTCGCTGCTTTTTTTCAAAGCCGCCGCGTTTCTTTGCAAACCTGCAAGTTTTGTTCGTTTCATCGCGCTGCGGCGAAATTTTTCGGCGTAGCGTTCGGGCGAGAGCGCTAAGATCTCGTCCAAATCAGCCGTCACATTTCCCTCGCGCGGCTCAAATCTTTTTTCGCCGGTCGGCTTTTCAAAACGGTTCCAGGGGCACACATCCTGACAAATATCGCAGCCGTAAAGCCAGCCGCTCAACTCTTTGACAATTTTTTCGGGAAATTCAGGGGCGCGAAGTTCGATTGTAGCATACGACAAACATATTCGGGAATCAACCGTGTAAGGCGCAACGATCGCCTCGGTCGGGCACGCATCGAGACACGCCGTGCAGGTTCCGCAGTGGTCGGCGACCGTTTCCGTCTCATATTCAAGCTCTAAATTCAGCAAAATTTCGCCGAGAAAAACCCACGAGCCGTATTCTTTTGTGATCAAATTCGAATGTTTGCCGATCCAGCCGAGACCGGCGCGCGCCGCCCACGCTTTGTCCATAATGGGCGCGGTGTCAACGCAGATCTTCCCGTCGGCGGTCGCCTCGATCGATTTGATGAAGGCGAGCAATTCGCGCAGCTTTTCTTTGAACACGTCGTGATAATCATCGCCCCACGCGTAACGCGAAACTTTTCCTTTTGACGGATCTTCGTCGTGTTCGAACGGCGTGAAATAATTCAGCGCGACGACGATCAACGATTCCGCGCCGGGAAAAAGAACGCGCGGATCGGCGCGTTTTTCGGGTTCGCGCGCCATCCATTTCATCTCGCCGTGATAATCGTCGGCGAGCCATTCGCGCAGATGAGTTTCGTCTTCCGGCAGCGCTTCGGCGCGGACGATCCCAACCTTGTGAAAACCGATTTCCAGCGCTCGTTGTTTGATCTTTTCGGAAAGTGAAGCCACAAATAGATTTTGCCACAGAATTGACCGAATCGCCCAGAGCGAAGACAAGACTCCGGGATTCGATAAATTCTGCGGCAAAAAGGTCGAAAGCTAAAATTTAGAAGCTAAATTTCGCTCCGAACTGGAATTGACGCGGATCGTAAGCAGCGGTCGAACGGCTGTAAAAACGACCGTTTGATGAACGCTGTCCGAACGAGCTGACGTCCGTGATGAACGGCGACGCCGAACCTTCATTGAAACGATTGAAAAGGTTGAAGCCTTCGGCAATCAGATCAATGCGGAAGCGTTCGCCAAACTTGATCGCCCGCGAAATTCGCAGATCGACCGACGCGAATGAATGGGTCAGACCGAGATTACGCCCGAGATTTCCGCTTGAGAAAACTCCGTTCGTAATGAGCGGCGTGACGCAGCCCACCGAACCCGGAATGCAAAGCGTGCCGTCCGGATTGACACTCGGACGATCGGTTTGCGTTGATTGGTCATTGTTCGCATCAACATTGGTAATAATATTGAACGGACGACCGCTTGAGAGTTCGATGATCGGGGCGACCGTAAAATTCGCGAGGAATTTCTGGAAACCGCTTCCGTTGCGCCACGAATCGGGTGCTGTCATAACGCCGCTGAAAACGAACCGATGGCGCTGGTCAAAGAGCGAATCGGCGCGTTCCGCGCGGAAATTATTGACATCCTGCGCGATCAGCAATGTCTGCAGATCGGATGAATCGTCGATCGAATGCGACCAGGTGTAGCTTGCCAGAAACGTAAAGTTGTTGGCAAAACGTCGTTTGAGTTCGACATTCATCGCGTTGTAGCTCGAATTAC
>JBBQOA010000115.1:0-10258 GCA_038330465.1 Pyrinomonadales bacterium | reverse complement strand
GACATTTTGAAAGGCTGTTGGAATTTGCTAGACAAAACAATTTCCAACAGCCTTTTTCGCAAGTTTATTTTGCGGAATATAAATCTATTCGCCATTTTTTCGATGCAGAAAAGCCAGCCGAAATTTCCCGGCAAGATATTTATACTTTTGAAGATTACGAAAATCGGTTTAACGAAATTCTAAATCAAGGACATTCTTGGATAAATTTGAGTCTTTATGGAACGTTTGATAATAGTTTGTTAATTGTAATTGAACTTCCAAGTTACAAAAATAATGCCGAATTTACATCTGTAAATCTTTCATTGCCAGACAAAAGAATTATCGAAAATGATTGGAATATTTCTACTTTTTACAAAATCATTTGACTAAAGTTTTGTTTCAATTAAACTAAACGAAATTTTTCTATATTTCTTTTTTGCTATGAAACAACCTATTTCAATCTTAATTTCGATATTTGCTTTATCTTTAATTTGTTTTTCGCAATCTAAAATGATTTATAAAACCAAAATCGCGCATATTAAAGACGATTTTTCGATCTCTGAACTCGAAAATAAATCTTGGGACAAAGCCAAAGCAATCACGATCGATAAATATTGGTCGGGCGAAAATGCGACGCCTGGAAGAAAGTTTAAAGCGAAACTTTTATGGTCGGACGCGGCGCTTTACGTGCGGTTTGAAGCAAATCAGAAAGAACCTTTGATCGTTTCGGAAAAAGTGAATTTAACGAGCAAGACGCGCGGGCTTTGGGACCGCGATGTCTGCGAGATCTTTCTTGCGCCGAAAAAGGCGGATTTTCGCCATTACTTCGAATTTGAGATCGCGCCGAACGGCGAATGGATCGATCTCGGAATTTACCAGAAACCGGACGAGCGAATTACCGATTGGGATTACAAGTCTGAAATGGAGTCGAAATCCGTGATCGGAAAAGACAAGGTTTGGATGGCGATCAAGGTTGAATGGAAAGCGTTCGGCGCAACTCCGAAAGCGGGCGACGTTTGGCTCGGAAATATTTTTCGCTGCGTCGGAAAAGATCCGACGCGCGGCTATTTGGCGTGGTCGCCGACCAAAACGAAAGAAGCGAGCTTTCACGTCCCCGAAAAATTCGGCGAGTTTGAATTCGTTAAATGATTTTAGAACCCTCGATTTTGCAGACCAAATCTCGAAACCAGATAATTTCTTTTGAACAAGGCTAGTTGGTTAGAAGGAAATCCGAATTCACCAATCCGAAACCCGAAATTGGTTAACGGTCGGCGGAGATCATAATATTATCATTCGACAGAAAAACCGTTGCTTTGGAAAGTCTTCGCCGCAGCTTGCGTTCCTGTTTTCTGCGATACATCTCTTCGTCCGCCGCTTTGATGGCTTGTTCCATATCGGACTTGTCGGAAAAATCCTTAAAACCGTAAGAAACGCGAATTGTCAGCGGTTTTTCGATGCCTTCGATATGCATATCGGTCAATATTCTTTCGATACTTTTCATTCTGGCGAGCGCCATTTCCGAATTCATACTGACCATAATGACGAAAAATTCGTCGCCGCCCCAACGGTAGATCAGATCTTCCGCGCGCATCAGATCGCGGATCGCGCCGACCACTGCACGAATTGCCAGATCGCCGACTGCGTGACCGAGCTGGTCGTTGATCGGCTTTAAATCGTCGATGTCGAAAAATCCGACACAACCGGAAACCGGCGTTTTGTCGTCGCTGCCTTTTTTCAAATAGCCGTAAAAAGCGTGGCGATTAAAAGCCATCGTGAGCGGGTCGAGATGCGCGGTTTGTTCGAGTTTTTTGTGTGCTTCCTGTAATTTTTGATGAACTTTTTTGACTTCCTCAAGCACTTTTTCAAGTGAAATAATGACCATTCCAAAACCGAGCATTACTTCGAGGACAAGGTCAATTATCGGATTAAAGTTAAGATAGCCTTCGGGCAACGGAAGTCTAACGTCGAATTTGAGAAGTAGGAACAGAACAAAATAATGATAAAAGTCGATCGCGAGCAGCGCGAGCGCGACGCGCATCACGCGCCAGCCAAAACTTTTAGAATTCAGAGATTTGAGCGTAAAAAAGGCGACCGCGAAAAATGTTCCGAGCAGCAGCGAGTGAAGATTAAAGATCAGATTAAAATTGCCAGCCAAAAAAGGCAAACAAATAGCAAGCAGCGCAAACGGCAGGATCAGCCATAGACTTTGCAAATTGAACTGATGATCTTCGGAAAGCGCACGGCAGCCGAAGATCAGCATCAAACCGAAAACATATTCGCCGAGAAAATAGAGACAAAAAAGCGGTTTGGAAATTTGCGGGTATAGAAAGGCAAAACTAAGACAAAAAAGTGCGAACGAAAGGCTTGCCCAGGCGGTTGACCAAAGCGTCGAGGCGGAAGTTTTTAATGAGCGGCGCAAAAATAACGAGAGCACCGTGATCAAAAACACGCCTGTGAATTGAATAATTAAGCCGATCGTTGATTCCATAAAAATTGGAAATAAATACGAAATTTAACGTAAAATCTCCATTTGAAAACGAGGCGCAAGAATGATTACGCTTTTTAAGTTTAATATAATCCGGTTTATGCGTCTATGTTTTTTTTAGCAAATTGGTGAGTTCGGCTTCGTTCGGCAGGGATGTTCGGGCACCGACGGCGCGGCATTTCAAGGCGGCGACGGCGTTTGCCATCCGCGCGCTTTCTTCAACCGTTTCGCCCTTGAGAACTCCGTAAAGAAGCCCGACCCGAAAGGAATCGCCTGCGCCGGTCGTGTCTTTGCAGCCGTTCGGCACTTCGAAACCATCCGTTCGGATAAATTCGTTTTCACAGAGCAGAAGCGAGCCCGTTTCGCCTAATGTCATGCCGGCAACCGCGCAGCCGTAGCGCGCTTGTATTTCGCGCAAAGCCGCTTTTTTATCGCTAATTCCGACCAGTTTTTCGGGAAATTCGGCGGACGAAATGAAAATGTCGACAAGCGGCAGAACTTCTTCGATGCCGTCAAAAATATTGTCAATATCGATTGAAACGATCGCGCCCGATTTTTTGGCGACACGCGCCATTTCAAGACACGCGCGCGCATCGTGCGGCGTAAAATGCAGGATCTTTCCGCGGGCGGCGATTTCCGTCGGCGCGTCTGTCTGTGTGTAAGCCAATTTTTTGTCGCGTTTCCAGATGATGGTTCGCTCGCCGCTTCGTTCGTCGATGATGATAAAGGCGATCTGCGTGCGGGCGCCTTCGATCTGTTCGGCAAATTGCACCTCAACGCCTTCGTCGCGCAACGAGCGCAGACCGAAATCGCCTGCTTGATCGTCGCCGAAACGTCCGGCATACGCCGTTTTTGCGCCTAAACGACGCAACCCGACGGTGGTCGTCGCAATCTCGCCGCCCGCCGCCTGAATATAATCGGTCAACTCGATTTTCGAGTTATAGAGCGGATATTCCGGCACGATAATTAAATAGTCAACCGCGTTCGTGCCGAAACCGACGACATCAAACTCTTTGTTATCAGATAATTTGAAAGGAAAATACATTTTTGATTTATGGATTTGAAATTTGAAAAATCTATCAATAATATCTAATAGTTGATTGCTGAAAACAAATGAGGTTCAGCAATTTTTTTACAAAAGTGTCTTGCTAAATTATTAAAAAACAAGTTAGATTTGACTATCAGATTTATATTTTCGTTTAGTTTTACGCAATAAGCAGAATAAATTTATAAAAAATAAATTGGAGATAATGAAATGCCGACAGCAGTTTGCCCTGAATGTGATGAAGAAGTTTATGTCGATGCCGATTCCGAGCAAGGTGATGTTGTAACCTGTGATGAATGCGGTGCTGATTTGGAAGTCGTCGGACTTGACCCGATCGAATTGGACGCCTACGAAGGCAAAAGCGGTTTCGACGACGACGACGATGACGACGACGACCGTTTCTAAAGGATGAGAATGTCAGAATAATGGATGAAGTTATTTTTCTAATTCATCGCACTGTTCCTCTCTTAGCCTTATTTCAACTGGTAACCGGTGCGATTTTGTCTGATTTTGAGATTTTCGGAAGTTTCAACCCGAACTTCGTGGAATTTTCCGTCTTTGCGGCTCTCGGGTTTCGGATAAAACGCCAAAACATAAGATGATGTGATTTCTTCTTCCAGACTTTTGAAAAGCGGCTCGAAATTATTTTCGTTGACGTAAAAGGTTTTGCCGCCGGTTTTTTCAACCAAACCGCTCGCTTCCAAAAGTGTCAGAAGCGGTTTTTTATTTCCCTGTAAACGCGAAAAAGAAGGTAAAAGTACTGAATAAACAGTTGTTTCAGCGTCATTGGCGCGTTCGATGACGGTTCTCGGCGAAACCGTGTCGCCGACCGGAAAGCCGTCCGTGATCAAGATCACGGCGCGTTTCGGTAATTGATTTTTAACGGTCGGCGGTGATTTTTTGCGCAAAAGCCGGACGGCTTCGTCAACCGCATCATAAGCGTGGGTCGAAAGTCCGTCTTGATCGCGCAGAAGCTTACCAAAGGTTTTTTCCAGTTTTTGCGGTTTGTTCGTAAAAGATTGAAGCGTTTTAACTTCCATTCCGAAAGTCATGACCGCAAAGTAAGAATTGTAATCGGCTAATTTTTTGACAAATTGTTGTAAGGCAGATTGCAGCTCGGCAAGCTCGTCCGATGTCATACTGCCCGAAACATCGAGGGCGAAAACGATCGAAAGCGGACGATTCTCGTTTTGTTTGCGGATCGGTTCAAAAAAATCGATTTGCCGCTCGACGCCGTCTTCAAAGACTTTGAATTTTTTCGCGTCGAGTCCGCGGACAGGTTTTCCGTCCTTGTCCGTGACTGCCACTTCGAAAGCCACAAGCTCTGTTTCGACACGAATTACATCGTCCGAATTTTGCGCCTGAATAATGAAAAAAGAGCCGGATAAGCTAAAAATTGAAAGTAAAAAAAACGAATAAAAAAGATCGTGAATAAACGATGCTCCGCCATTTTGGGGTTTTTGAGAATGGTTTATGAAATCTAAAGCCATATTACAAATTTCAGAATTTACCGAATTTTTCAGAATCGACACGCTGATCGTGCTGAGCTAAAAAAATATTGCTTTTAGTAGTTGATTTGAATTAGAATTATCAACTGGGAAACGTGGAATTCCTTTCATCTTCAAAACAAAAAACAAATTTTTTCAAGTCAAACTAATTTCTATTCTATCTTAAAACACTCCGTAAACTAACAAAAAAACTGATTTTGACAACATTTGTTAATTTTACAACTCAAGATTGAGTGTCGTATCGGTTTGATCTCAAAAGAAATAGAGACATCTCAAACACTGTTTTCAAGAATCAATTTGACCAAAGTTCGGTCATTTTGACAGTTCAAAATGACCGAACTTTGGTCAGCGGATTTTATCACAAACCGTTTTCTGCAATAAAAACTTAACTGTCTCATTTTTCAAGTGTTTGGCACGAAAAATGATATGTTTTTTACCTCGTTTCGGTGAGTTCCGATAGCGAAAAGTCTCAAAATATGCCGTCAAGATTTTCTATTTGTTAATGGTTTCTTTTGAGAAAAACGAAAATGCAAGAAATCAGCCTTTCCGGCTACAAACTAAAAACGAAAATCTATTTGGGGATCTTGCTTTGCCTCAGTATTTCGGCGTTTGGATTTTCTGCTTTTCAACTGACCGGTTTTTCCTTTCTGCAATTTTTGGTTTTGGGTTTTTCTCTGCTGATCTCCGCTTTCGCCAATCAACATCAAATCAGAATTCCTAAAACCTCAACGGACTTTTCGGCAAAAGAAATAATTATTTTTTGGGGAACGATTTGGCTTGGCGTGCCGGGTGGAGTCTTTCTGGCGGCAAGCGCCTCTTTTGCACGATTCAATCTTGCGCAAAGAAATAAGGTTCAATGGCTGTTCGGCGTTTTTACCAATGTTTTGACCGCGTTTGTTTCCGCCAATGTTTTCTATCTGACTCTGGGGCTGTTCGCGGGTTTTTCGGCTGAATTTGTCGCGGAAGAATCGATTGCCTGGCAATGGTTATTGGCTGCCGCTGCCTTGATGGCGGTGACACACTACTTGTTATCGACACTTTTTAATTCGGTTTTTCTTTATTTTGAGGATCAACATTCACTTGAAGAGCTTTGGAAAGTAAATTTTTCGCAGACGACGGCAAGTTATGCTTTATCGGTTGCCGCCGTCTTTCTGGTTCACGGTTTATTTCTTGAATTCGGCTTGCCTTTTGGATTAGTTATCCTGCCGATCGTCATTGTCGGTCATTTGGCGCATCAGTTTCATATCAAAAGGCTGGAGCAAAAAACCAAAGAAATCGGTGAAGCGAGCCGCATCCATCTGGCGACTGTCGAGATGCTTGCGACCGCGATCGATGCCCGCGATCAGGTTGGTGTCGGGCATGTCCGCCGAACGCAGATCTACTCCGTCGGGATGGGCGACATTTTAGGGCTTTCCGAGAGCGAAATTAACGCGCTCAACACGGGCGCACTGCTTCACGATATCGGAAAACTTGCGGTTCCCGACCATATTTTGAACAAACCCGGAAGATTGACACCTGCCGAGATGGAGAAAACCAAAATTCATTCATCAGTCGGGGCGGCAATTCTTGAAAAGGTAAATTTCAGCTATCCGGTGGTGCCGACCGTTAAATATCATCACGAATGTTGGGACGGAAGCGGTTATCCCGAAGGGCTGAAGGCGCAGGAAATTCCGCTGACAGCGCGGATTTTATCGATTGCTGATGCGTATGACACGTTGCGCGGGGCACGTCCTTACCGGGCGGCAGTTTCTCGTGAAGAAGCGCGAAAATTTCTTATCAATGGCGCGGGAACGCAATTTGATCCGAAAATAGTTGATATTTTTCTGCGTAATCTGAAAAAATTTGAGGTCGCGGTTGAAGCCGAAAATCTTTCTTATACGCAAGACAGCCAATTAGATGTAGTTTCGATTATTCATAACGGCGGCGAAGATTCAACAAGTTATGTTGAACAGATCAAACGCGCCAATCGCGAGGTTTTCACGCTCTATGAATTAGCAAGAATTTTCAGCTCTTCTTTGAATATTGAAGATACATTTTCGCTTTTCACGGAAAAGATCGGCGAACTCGTTCCGTTTGATACTTGTATTATTTATCTTTTGGACGAAACCGAAAGCGAGGCAAAGGCGGTTTATACAGAAGGGAAAAATGCGTCTGCTCTTTTGCACCGGACGATCAAACCGGGCGAAGGCGCGACCGGCTATGTGTTGAAAAAACGGCAATCGGTCTGCAATGTCAATCCGGGCTTGGATTTTTCGTTTTGCCAACTCGAATTTGTCCAGGAATATTCGGCGATGGCTGCCTTGCCGCTGATCGCTGACGAAAAATTGATCGGCGCCGTCTCGCTTTATTCGTGTCAATTGGAAAATTATGAAGACGAACATTTGCGTCTGCTTGAAACAGTTTCGCGAATCGCTTCCGACGCGATCTCAAAATCAATTTATCACGCCGAAACCGAAACAAGGGCATTGACCGATCCGATGACCGCGCTGCCGAATGCGCGAAGTTTGCAAATCCAGTTTGAAAAGGAAATTGCGCGGGCTGAACGCAACGGCAGCCGTTTCCAGATCTTGATGCTCGACCTTGACGGATTTAAGGCGGTTAACGATACATTCGGTCATAAAGTCGGGGATAAATTGCTGAGAGAACTTTCAAAAGTTATGCGCGGACAGCTTCGTGATTACGATTTTCTGTCGCGTTATGCGGGTGATGAATTCGTCGCGATAATTCCCGAAACCGATGAGGTTTCGATCGAAGATCTGTGCCAAAGAATCGAAAAATCCGTCAATGATTTTGTTTTGCCGGTCGGTGACGGAAAATTTACGCGCGTCGGCATCAGTATCGGTGCGGCTTCTTATCCAAAAAACGGCGAGACTCTTGACCAGATCATCATTGCCGCTGACAAGGCGATGTATAACGTAAAAGCTCTTCGCAAACGACTGCAAACCCAGGATGCGGAAGAATTACAGGAGCAGAAGCAACAGCTTCTGCAAAAAACGCCGGTTTCACCGAAGCCAATTCCGGTCAGATCGACCGAACCGACAGCTTTGAAAAACGAGGATATTATTCTTGAATCAAATTCTGAAAGTTTTGTCGTCGAATTGGACGAAAGCCACATTATTTCATCGGCGATCAATTAAAGCTAAAAAGGTGAAAAAGTGAAAAGGTGAAAAAGCTTTGTTGAATTATTTTCAACAAAGCTTTTTCACCTTAAAACGCTTGTGAAAATCTGAAATGAAGCTGCTCTTTGCGGACTTGAAAGATCGCGTTTGGAGCGTTGTTCGGTTGCGGAATTAAAAAGCGCGGCGGATTGAGCAAATAGCCGTAGTCAACTCCGAATTCACCACCGATCGGTGTTTTGATTCGCAAACCGAGACCGACCGTATGCGACCAGACGGCGCGAAAGTTGGTTCCAAAAACATCGTTGGCGATCGTCTGCGGCGGATTAAAAATATCGCTGACGCGCCGAAAAACATTGCCGCCGTCATAAAACGGCACCGCCCGGATCGATTTTGTCAGCGGCACGCGCGCTTCGAGATTAACGATCACCAGCGCATTGCCGCCAAACGGAACCGTAAACGGAGTCAGCGAAACGATCTCGCCAGTGCTGTTGCGAAAAGTTCCCTGCGGCACGATCGCGATGCGCGGACCTGCCGATTCATAATCAAAACCTCTTAAACTGGTTGAGCCGCCCGCGAAAAATCTTTCGCTGATCGGCAAAATTCCGTCAAGACCGGGAAACTGCGACGACGAAAAACGATTTCCTTTCGAAAAAACATTTGCCAGACCGACAATGGCGCGTCCGGCAAATGTCGTGTTCTTTAAAAGAGGCACGGTATAAAACCGGTAATACGAAGCCTGAAACTTTTGAAAACCGATATTGGCGCCCAAAAAGGGAACGGAAACATTATATTCCGCCGTTAAATATTCGCCTTTGGTCGGGTCGCCGGGATTGTAGCGGCACGGGTTGCCGACTTCGCCTTTGGCGATAATTTCGAGCAGCGAGTATTTGATCGCGCAATTTTCACGCGTGTCGCGAACAAAGGTCGCGCCGAAACCCGAGGTCCGGATTTTTGCGTCGGGCAGCAGCAAATCTTTGATCAAAAGACTTTCGACATTGAACAATCGGACGTCTTCGAATTTATAGCGGGCAAACAAAATACTTCGACTTTTGACGCTGATCGTGCGGCTCGTTTCGCCTGAAAGCGTCAGCCGGTTGATCGTCGGACTGCCCGTATTGTTGCCGAATTCGTCGATCGGATTGCCGGCGGCGTCAATTCGCTGGACGATGCCGAAGGTTCCTTTATCGAAAACCGAGCGGAAAAATCGCGTCACGGTCGAATCGCGCTGATACTGTGCGGTAATTGTGAGCGGCGCAAATCTGCCGGTGCCGTCCGTATTTTTGCCGTCGCGTAAAAAACGCGGATTGATAAAATCAAACTGGGCAAACTGCTGCAAACGGCTGATGCGCAATCGGGCGCCGCCCTGCTGTAGATTTCCAAAGAGATTGAAATGCCGAATATCGAAAGAACCGAACGGTCCCGTATCGGTCGAAAAACCGCCGCCGTAAGTTAAAAGTCGCGGGGCTTGTTCTTCGACATTGATGATGACATCGGTCAGACGGTTGCCGTCGGCGGCTTCGCCCGCCGGTTCGGGTTTGATCTCGACGCGTTTGAAGACATCGGTCGCGTAAAGATTTTGTTCGCTGGAAAAAATATCGGCGGCGCGCAGCACTTGACCGGCTTGAAGGTTGACGGCTTTCAAGATCGCCGCGCGTTTGGTTCTCTCGTTGCCATAGATCAAAACACGATTGATGAGAACTCTTTTTCCTTCATTTTCGACTTTATAAACTATTTTTACGCGGTCTTCGGCGGCGTCGCCGCCCGATTCGATAATATCGTAACTGATTTTCGCGTCGTAAAAACCTTCGTTTGAATAATATTCAGCGAGTTTTCTTTGCCCGTTGCGAATGCGCGCGCGCGAATAATTTTGACCGATCAGATTCGGCAATTCGGTTTTTAAGACGGCATCGGAAAACGCCGTGTTGTCCGCAATATCGACATCATCGATCCGCGTCGGTTTACCTTCGGCGACGACAAAAGTAATGATTAGATCTTCGCCGCTGAGCGAAACACCTTGTTTGACCGACACTTGCGCATCGCGATAACCAAGTTCGCGCATCAGCGATTTGATGGTTTGGGTGTCTTCTTTGAGCAGCTCGGCGCTTGTAAAACCATTTCCGTA
>JBBQOA010000114.1:0-10262 GCA_038330465.1 Pyrinomonadales bacterium | reverse complement strand
TCCGCCGCATCAATTCGGCAAATCGCGGTTCTTTTCGGAGATTGTTCCATTTCGATTCGACTTTGAGCCAAACCATTCGCACGTCTTTTTCCCCAAAAGCCTTTTCCAGATAATCGAGGGCTTTTTCGTTTTCACCGAGCGCGTTGTAAATCAGCGCGATATTGTAGGGCGGAACGTATTTTTCGGTTGACGATTTGAGCAGTTCATCGAGCGCGGCTTTTGCTTCCGCGTGTTTGCCGGATCTTGCCAGCGCGTAAGTACCGTAGGCGATTGCTTCGGAACTGACAGGAGAAATTTCTCGCGCCTTATTTGTAGCGGCGATTGCCTCGGCAAACATTCCTTTTTCGATATAGGCGCGCGCGATCATCACTAATGCGAGCCGGTGATTCGGCGCTAATTCGAGAGTTTTTTGCAGTCTGCTGATTGCTTCGTCCGGTTGTCCGGCATATAAAAGTAGCATTCCTTCAATCGCGTTGACGCGCAGATTGAGCGGGTCGAGTTCGCGGGCGCGTTTGATGTTGGCGAGCGCTTCTGCGTGCTGTCCCCTACAGGAAAGTAAATGCGCGTAAAATTGGAGCGCGTCGGGGATGTTCGGGTCGAGATCTAAAGCTCGTTGATGTTCTTTTTCAGAGGCTTTCCAATCCCAATCATACCAAAAATAGATAGCACCGAGAATGGCGTGCGCTTCGGCTAAATGGTCGTCGAGTTCGACTGCCCTGAGAGCCGCCGCCTTCGCTTTCGGCATAATTTCGTTTGAACGCATCTCGCCGCCGACCGTCTGCCCGCGATAGGCGTCGGCGAGTCCGGCGTAGGCGAGCGCGTAATTCGGATCGGCGGCGATGGCTTGCTGAAAATACGAAATGCTCGTTTCGGTTTCCGGCTTTGTCGCTTTGAGCAGAAAAAAACGCCCTTTCATATAAAGCTGATACGCTTCGACATTTTCCGTCAGACGTCTTTTCTCACGGCTTCCGAGCGTGATTTTCAAAGCCGCCGCAACTCGTTCCGAGATTGAATCCTGGACGGCGAAAATACCGGTGAATTTTTCGTCGAATTGTCCCGTCCAAAGCTGTTTGCCGTCGCTTGTGCGAAAAAGCCGCGCTGAAATTCGGATGCGATTGTCCGCCGTTTGAATCGTCCCGTCCAAAATGGTTTCGACACCGAGTTCGCGCCCGGAAAGCAAAGAGTCCTGATTTGAAGCGGCATAACGGCTGACCGAACTGAGCGGGCGCACAATGATTTCTTCGCCGCCGAGTTTTGAAATCAAAGCGTCCGCCATTCCGAGTTCCAACGCCTCGTTGCGGTTTTCCGCGCCGAGCGATTTGAACGGCAAAACGGCAATCGTTTTGATCGGCGCATCGGTGACGGATTTGGTTCGCATTTGCCAAAAATAAAAACCGAGCAAACCCGCGCCGACGATCAACGCGCCGACCATTGCCGCCCGCCGAATGCGGTTTGATTTTTTGTCGTTTGTCCGTTGCCCTTCTTCCTTTGTAGATTGCTTTTGAGTGCTTGGATCAGATTTCAGATTTTCAATTTCAGATTGGTTTTGAGTTTGTAATTGCAAAGTTAAACCAACTGCTGCGGCAGATGGTTCTGAGACGCGCACATCGGCGACGAATTTATAACCGCTTCCCGGAACTGTCACGATAAAGCGATGTTCACCCGGCTTTTCACCTAAAACGCGCCGCAAAACGGAGATATTTTTGTTGAGATTATTTTCCTCAACAATCGTATCCGTCCAGATTTCGCGCATCAGCTCATCCTTTTCAATTACTTTTCCGCTATTTTCGACGAGATACAGTAGAGTATCGAAAATCTTCGGCGTCAGCGGAATAATTTCGTCATCGCCCTTTATTAAAAGCCGTTTAACGACATCAATGCGAAACTCGCTGAATTCATAAATTTGTGATTGAAGCGCGTTTGTCATCTTTGTCAGAAACTTTCAGGAATTTTCAGCCCGTACAGAAAGATTTTCAGAACTATTATTTGTGATTATGACATTCATCAGCCGCAATTGAAATATTTTGGCTGAAATAATCAAAAAATAAATGAGGGAAATAAAATGAAAAACAAAATCTTAAAAATAATCGGCGGATCATTGTTGGCGAGCCTGATGCTGGCGGCGTTAATTCACATTTCGGTATCCGCGCAACAGGACGTTATTAACAACGACAAAGGCGACGAACAAAAACAGGAAGATTTGGCAACCCGCCGCGAGAACACCAGAAAACTGGAAGGTTCGTGGAATCATCTAGGGATGCGGCTTAATTGTGCAACCGGCGCGACGCTCGGAACTTTTCAGGCGATGTTCACTTTTAACCGCGGCGGCACATTTTGGGAATCCGGCACGCAAATCAGTCCGGCACTGCGGAGTGCGAGCCACGGACTTTGGAGTTATGAATCGAACCGGCATTACACGAACCGTTTTCAATTCTTTCGTTTTAACGCCGACGGCACGTTCGCGGGCAGACAGATCGTGCACCAGCAGATTCAATTGAGCGCCGACGGAAACAGCTACACCGTCACCGCTACGGCACAGGTTCTCGATGTCAATGGCAACGTTATTCAGAACAACTGCGCCGCCGGATCAGGCACGCGCTTTGAAAATTAATCAACACCAAACAAGTTTTACAATTGTTCTTTGAAAATTAGATACTTTCATTATATCAGTATAGCGAGCAGAAATAGGCAAAAGGGATTTTCAACCCTTGCGCCAGATCGGAAATTTTCGCGACTGTTCGCTATACTGAGCTTTTTATTCAAAATTCATCCGCCGCATCAATTCGATAAAACGCTGCTCGCTTCGCAGATTGTTCCATTTCGGTTCGACTTTTAGAAAAACCATCAGCGCGTTTTTTTCCGAATAACCTTTTTCCAGATAATCCAAAGCCTTTTCGCTTTCGCCGAGTCCGTTAAAGACAAGTGCGAAATTATACGACGGAACATAGCGCGATTTTGATAATTCCGAAAGTTCTTCAATGACGGCGAGTGCTTTATTAGTGTCGCCGGATTTTGCCGATTCATAACCGATGAGCGCGACCGCCTCGGCATTTCCGCCACTCGTTTCTTTGGCTTTCGCCGCCGCTTTGATGGCTTCGGTGTGCATTCCTTTTTGGCTGTAAACTCTTGAAATGAAAAGATGCGTGAGCCAGAAGTTAGGATTTAAATCAATCGTGTCTTTCAGTTGTTCGAGAGCTGCGTCCGATTTTCCGGCGAAGAAAAGAATCTGCCCTTCAACGGCGTTAATCGTAAAATTCAGCGGGTCGAGGTCACGGGCGAGTTTGATCACAGTTAAGGCTTTTTCGTGCTGTCCGATATTCGACAAGAGATGCGCATAGTGATAGCGCAAATCCACACTGCGCGGGTCTAGTTCCAAGCCGCGCAAATAACATTTTTCCGCCGCCGTCCAATCCCATTCATACCAAAAAATCGTAAAGCCTAAAACGGCGTACGCTTCGGCAAGCGTGTCGTCAATTTCAACTGCTTTGAGAGCCGCCGCTTTTGCCTTCGGCATGACACGCCACGAAGGAACTTCGCTCGTTAAAACCATCGAATGATAAACGGCGGCAAGCCCGACGTAAGCGAGCGCGAAATCCGGCGCGATTTCTATCGCCTGTTGAAAATAAGCGACGCTTTTATCGGTTTCCGTGCGGATTTTTTTGAGCGCGTGATAACGACCCTTTAAATAAAACTGACAAGCCTGAATGTTGTCCGGGTAACGCTTTTTCTCACGATGCGCAAGGCAGATTTTCAAAGCCTGTGACACTTTTTCGGAAATTGAATCCTGTACCGCGAAAATGTCTTCCAACCGCTCGTCGAATTGCCCCGCCCAAAGCTGTTTGCCGTCGCTGACATGTAAAAACCGCGCCGAAATTCTAATTCTTCCGTCTATGGTTTGAATACTTCCGTCCAGAACGGCTTCCGCATCGAGTTCGCGCCCGGCGGCGAAAGCGTCATGTTCGGGTGAATCATAGCGGCGCGTCGCGCTTAACGGGCGAATGATGATTTCCGCGCTGTCCGAAAGTTTTGCGATCAGTATTTCAGCCATTCCGAGTTCTAAGGCTTCGTTTCGGCATTCCACAATCAAAGGCTTAAACGGCAGTACGGCGATCGTCCGGATTTTCGCGTCCGGCTCAGCCGTATTGATGTCGGCAACAAAACGGTAGCCACGCCCGCGAACGGTTTCGATAAATCTTCGTTTGCCCGTGCGTTCGCCTAAAACACGCCGCAGAATGGAAATATTTTTGTCTAAATTATTTTCCTCGACAAAAGTATTCGTCCAAATTTCATCCATCAATTCGGCGCGGCTGACCAGGTGATTGCCGCGCTTGACGAGAACGCACAAGGTCTCGAAAGCCTTTTCCGTGAGTGGCTGAACGTCGTTTCCATGCCTTAAAAGACGTTCGGCAATGTCGAGGCTGAATCCGTCGAATATGTAAAACTCTTTGTTTGCTTCATTCATACCGGTTTATCAGAAACGAGTCAGAAAACTTTCAGAAATCCCGAAGTATGTTAAATCATTCTTTTGACATTATGGCAAATATCAACCGCGACTAAAATGTTTCGATTGAAAAAGGCTTTTTGACAATTCGGGGCAAAAAATCGTCGTTTACGCGAGGCGCGTAAAACATCAGCCGAATTCCGATTTTATCCCCAAATTGTCAAAAAGCCAAAGAAAATAAAAAGATAGGAGAAAAATAAATGAAAACTATATTAGTCAAAAAAACAGGTGCGTTTTTCATAATTTTGGCAGTTACGATTTTTCTGCAAATTTTCGCTTTCGGACAAACGAATATGGAAAAACAAACGGAGAGTAGCATCGAAGGAGTTTGGACAAACGTCATAACGCCCGTAGATTGTCAAACAGGTGTGCCGTTCGGATATACAATTGCGGGTTTATTAACTTATCACAGCGACGGAACAATCGCTGAAACCGGCGGCGGTCCTCCGGGACTTTCGCGCACCCCCGGACATGGCGTTTGGCGACGAATCAACCAGCGAAATTACAAAGGCTCGTTCGCGTTTCTATTGTTTGATTCGATGGGAAATTTCGTCGGCACCGAAAAACTCGTTCAAATGGTTCAATTAAACAGAGAAGCGAACGGCTTTACCGACACGGCGACTTTCCAGCTTTACGATCCGAACGGCAATCCGGTTCCGAACGCCAACGGCTGCGCCCGCGCCTCCGCAACGCGGTTTGAATAAAAAAAACAGTGTAAGATTTTTGGTCTTTTTACTTGAAAAGCGCGTTGATTTATCAAATTGTTGCTGTTAAATTTTTGACGCTTCCTGCACGGGCGGAAGCGTCATCTTTGATTGGAGATCAAATTATGAACCTCGAGATTTTTCGTAACTTTCTTCTGTGGTGTGCGGTCATTAACTACGGCTTGCTGATTTTCGGAGTTCTGATAATTACGCTGGCGCACGATTGGGCGTATCGGTTCAACAACAAGATATTTCGTCTTTCGGTTGAACAGTTTGACGCGATAAATTACGCTTGGGTGGTAATTTTCAAGGTCAGCATAATTTTGTTCAATCTTGTGCCATACTTTGCTTTGCGAATTGCCGGATGAAAACCAAGACACGCCCGACAAATCAATAAATGTAAAAACGCAAGCATCTGCTTTATTATCAAACCTGTCCTTTAAACTCAAAACTGCGCGTCTGTGCCCGCGCTGTTGCAACGCGCTGTGAATATCTGAAAAAATCTAGCTTGTCAGCGCTTTTATTCAAAATTCATCCGCCGCATCAATTCGATAAAACGCTGCTCGCTTCGCAGATTGTTCCATTTCGGTTCGACTTTGAGCAGCATTAACCGCGCGTCTTTTTCAGCGAAAGCCTTTTCCAATTGGTTCAATGCTTCGACGCTGTTGCCGAGTCCGTTGTCGATCATCGCGACATTATATGCCGGAACGTAGCGCTGAGTTGATCTCGATCTTAAATCTTCGAGCAGTGCCAAAGCCTCGTCGCGGCGTTCGGCTTTTGCCAGCGCATAAGCTTCGAGTGAAACGGCTTCGCTGTTGCCGACGGAAAATTCTACGGCTTTTTTCGCTTCGCGGGCGGCTTCGTCGAATCTGTTTTGGCGGAGATAGATGCGTGTCAGCATAATGTGCGCGATCCAGAAATCCGGTTCGATTTCGAGCGTTTTATTAGATTGGTCGATCGCTTCCGCGTCGCGTCCGGCGTAGAAAAACGCCTGCGCTTTGAGTGCGTTGACGATCAGCGAAAGCGGGTCTAACTGGCGCGCCAGTTCGATCTCTGCGAGAGCTTCGTCGCCGCGTCCCAAAACCGTCAGCAAAACGCCGTAATAACGATGCGCGTCCGAATTATTCGGATCGATCGCGATGGCTTTTTTCAGTTCCGCTTCACTGCCTTTCCAATCCCAATCGAACCAAAATTCGACCGTGCCCAGAATAATATGCGCTTCGGCTAAATTTGCGTCAATTTCCAAAGCCCGCTGCGCCGCCGCTTTTGCCTGCGGAAAAGCCTCGTTCGGCGGCACGTCGCTCGTGATCGGCAGCGCCGCGTAAGCCTGCGCCATTCCCGCATAAGCAAGCGCATAAAGCGGATCGCCGTCAATCGCCTGTTTGTAAAATTCGATCCCCTGCCGAATTTCCGGCGACGTTGATTTGAACGCGTGATAGCGTCCCTGCAAATAAAATCGATACGCCTCGACATTTTCCGTGCCGCGATTGTTCAGATATTTTTTTTCATCATTGCTTAAACGCAAAGCCAGCGCCGCCGCGACCTTTTGCGAAATCGCGTCCTGCACGACGAAAATATCCGTGAATTTTTCGTCAAACGTGCCGCTCCACAAAGTCGCGCCGTTCGCCGTGCCGATCAGCCGCACGTTGACGCGGATTTTATCCTGAATGCGCTGAATGTTGCCGTCCAAAACCGATTCAACGCCGAGCTCGCGTCCGGCGCTCTGCGCGTCTTGTTCGAGGTTGCCGAATTTGCGAACCGAACTGAGCGGACGCACGATGATTTCCCGATTATTCCCGAGCCGTGCGATCAAAGTGTCCGCCATTCCCATTTCGAGCGCTTCATCGCGATTTTCCGCGACCAGCGGTTTGAACGGCAAAACGGCGATGGTTTTGATTGCCGAAACAGACACGGATCGATTTGAATTACGCCAAAGATAAACCGCCGCGCCGACGGCAATCAGTAAAATTACCGCGAGAAAAGCAAAAATCTTTCGATTTTGGTTTTTGGTTTTCGGCTTTTGGTCTTCGGTTTTTAATCCGTGTTCGTGTTTGTCTATCTGTGGTTGAATATCTGCCGCGTTTAACCCGCCCGCGACCGCCGACGGTTCTGACATTTTTTGAACAGTGGCAACGAATTTAAAGCCGCGTCCCGGAATCGTCGCAATAAAGCGATGCTCGCCGCGCTTTTCGCCGAGGACGCGCCGCAAGATCGAGATATTTTGGCTGAGATTGTTTTCTTCGACGATCGTGTCCGTCCAAATTGCCGCCATCAATTCATCTTTTTCAATCACTTTTCCGCTGTTTTCGACGAGATATAAAAGCGTCTCGAAAACCTTCGGCGTGAGCGGAATTTGTTCGTCGCCGCCTTTGATCAAAAGGCGTTTGACGCTGTCAACGCGAAAATCGCCGAACTCGTAAATTTGTGTTTGAGGCTTATTCATCGCCGCTTTCAGAAATTTTCAGAAACTTTCAAATCGTTTCTAAAGATTTTCAGAACCTTATTTGTGATTATGACATTCATCAGCACGGAACAAAAATTTTCGGCTGAAATAATCAAAACACAGAGAGGAAAAAAAAGATGAAAAATAAATTTATGAAATTAGGACTCGGAACGTTCTTGGGATTGTTGATTTCAATCGGAATCTCGCCGATTTTTGTTTCCGGTCAGGAATTGAAAAACGAATCTTCGGAAAATTCAAACGAAAATAATTCAAGAAGAACGATTGTCGGAACGTGGCAAACTTCGGTGACGCCGCGTAATTGTCAGACGGGCGAACCGGTCGCGCCGGCGTTTCCCGGCATACTCACTTTCAGCGACGGCGAAACCTTGGTCGGAACTTCGACCGCCGTCAGTTCGGTCTATGGAGTTTGGGAACGCGAACAAGGCGGGCGACATTATTCGTTTGCATTTATCTCCTTGCGTTATAGTCCGACCGGCGCATTCATCGGCACGCAAAAAGTCCGGCAAACGGCGACGCTCGGAGCAAACGGAAATGAGTTCACGACGACCGGCACAGTCGAAGTTCTCGACGCAAACGGTAACCCGATCGGAATGGGTTGTTCGACTTCGACGGGAACCCGGTTTGAATAATTAATCAACAGACAGCGAATTTGGCGTAAAAATCAATTGTGCCGAACTCGCTTCACACACACGCCTGTTTTAGGATATGAATTAGCGACAGTTTTGGACTGCCTTTTTCCGTCATTTTGTCCGCGATCCGAAAAACTCCTTGCCAAAAAAGGAGTCAAGTGCCATAATTCGCGTGTTAAATCCAATCTTTTTTAGGCGGAAACAAAATTCTTTTCGGCGCAGCCCCAAAACGATTCCCCTATCAGCGACTTAGGTCAGCGGCTTGGACTGCGTTTATCTTTTTGTTGGCGGTAATCTCAAAAGCGGAACGTTTGCCGATTAAAACTTACACGGTTGCTGACGGATTGCTGCGCGATAGTGTGACTAGAATAAAGCAGGATTCACGCGGCTTTTTGTGGTTTTGCACAGCGGGAGGAATCTCGCGGTTCGACGGCTACGCTTTTACAAACTTTACTAACAACGACGGCTTGCCTGATCGCCACGTCAATGATTTTCTCGAAACCCGCAATGGCGTAATTTACCTTGCCACCGACGGCGGACTTGCCAGAATCAATCCGACAGGTCTTGCCAATTCAAAGGATAATCCGCTTTTTAGCGTTATTTTAAACGACAATCCAAAGGCAAAAAGTTTTCAGGTTTTGTTTGAAGACGAGAGCGGAACGGTGTGGGCTGGAACGAGCGACGGGCTTTATAAGTTGAAGGTGCAAGACAAACTCGAAGCCTTCAATTTAGTCAAATCGCTGACGGGCGTTGATGAAATTGCAATCACTACAATCATCAAAGACCGGCGCGGCGCAATGTGGGTCGGCACGGAAAACAGCGGCTTGTTTCGGCTTTTGGAAAGCGGCGAAGTCGAACAATTTACAACGGAAAACGGTTTACCGGATGGACATATCACCTCTTTGCTTGAAGACAAAAACGGAAGAATTTGGGTTGGATTGAGTCCGCATCATGCCTCCGGTTTATGTCTGCTCGTTGCCGCGCCAAACAAGAATCAAAAAATTGTCGAGCGGTTTTTTACAACGAAAGACGGTTTGTCCTCCAGTTGGATTACGGATTTATATGAAGATGACGATAAATTCTGGATCGCCACGACTCGCGGATTATGTCTGTGGCAAGGCGCAAACGCGGCTTCGGTCTGCAAAACTTACACGGCAAAAAACGATTTGTGCGACTACGATGTTTGGACGATTACCAAAGACAAGGACGGCAATCTTTGGACGGGTTCAAAATGCGGCGCGAAAAAATGGGCGCGTTATGGTTTCACTTCTTACAGCGAAGCGGACGGCACCGCCAATCCTCTTGTTAATTCAATTTTTGAAAATGCGGAGGGCGCTCTTTTTGTCAGTTTCAACAACGGTAAAGAACGATCGGTGAGCCGTTTTGACGGCGAAAAATTTGAGTTGGTCAAACCGAATTTTCCTGCCGAGGTCAATTATTTCGGTTGGGGTTGGAAGCAAACCGTCTGGCAAGACCGGACGGGCGATTGGTGGTTTCCGACCGGCTTCGGGCTGTATCGTTTTCCGCGCCCGGCGCGGTTTCAAGATTTGGCAAACGCGACTCCGCAAAAAATTGACAACGGCACGCAATCACTTGAAATTTTCCGTATTTTTGAAGATTCACGCAACGATATTTGGATTGTTACCATCGGTGAGGCGGGGAACAAATTGTGGCGTTGGGAACGAACGAGCGACATCTGGCACGATTCCACGCAAGAAATGGGTGTCGAAAAAAAGAGCCTCGTTGCGGCGTTTGTCGAAGACAAATCGGGAAATCTGTGGATGGGTGCGACAAGCGAAGTTGGCGCCGCCGCCCTTGTTCGTTATCGAGCCGGGCAGTTTAAGACTTTTACGCAGAACGAAAATGAATTGCTCGCCGGTTCGATTCGCGATTTGTTTATTGACCATGCCGGAAGACTTTGGATTGCAAACGTCGCGACTGGTTTGTTGCGACTCGACGACGTG
>JBBQOA010000113.1:0-10263 GCA_038330465.1 Pyrinomonadales bacterium | reverse complement strand
AGGCGGTTCTGACAGTTGCAGCGCCGGATCGCCGATTAAAAGAGCGCAATCGGAATCGGCAAGCATCGCCGTCAAATTCGGTTTCGCCTGTTTGTAGATCGGTTCAAATCCGAGAAATTCGCGAAAGATGATTTTGGTGAGCGCGACCGACGTTTTTGAAGAAATGTCGAGCGCGACCGTTTTGACGTCTTTTAGATCCGCGCCTTTCGTCACCAGACAGACGCTGCGGACGCGTGTCCGGGCGCCGACGCAGACCTGCGGGACGAGCAAAACGTCGGCAATTCTTTGGTATTCGATGACCGGCACGAGCGCGGCGTCGATCCGGTTTTGCGACAAAAGCTCCGCCGAACGAGCCGGCGCATTGTCCAAGATCAATTCAAATTCGCCGCGATTTGTGCCGTAGAGAAACGACCAGATCAGCGGCGCGGTGTTTGAATAACTTGAAGCGGAAATTCGCGGAGTCGGCATCTATCTGGTAAGCACGTCTTCGTAATCTTCAGAGGATTCGAGAACCTTTTTGGCAAACGCGCAAACCGGTTTGATCAATAGATTTTTATCGCGCGCGTATTTGACCGACGCGTCAACGAGCGCCTTGCCGACGCCTTTGCCTTTCAGAGTTTTTGAGACCGCCGTGTGATCGATGACGAGCTTGCGGACGCCTTCTCTGGTATAAGTCATTTCGGCGATCCATTCGCCATCTTCTTCGATGAAAAATGCGCCTTGTTTTCCGTGTTCTTGTCTTTTGATTTTCATTCTGCTTTTAGCCTACAAAGAAAGTTTCGTAAAACGCAAATCTTGTTTGAAAATTCATTTTAGATTATTCTCTAAAATTATGAAATACAAACATTTGATTGGGTTTGTGATCGCCGAAATCCTGCTTATCGGTTCAATTTTCGCACAGCAATCGGTCGTTATCAACGAACCGAATGCGAAAATCGCGCCGCTTGTGATGAATGCCGCCGAGATCGATTTGATCAAACGCGAGGTTTTACCGAAAGCGCAGAAATATTGGGCGAAAAACGAGG
Source organism: Pyrinomonadales bacterium (assembly GCA_038330465.1). Classification (GTDB taxonomy): domain Bacteria; phylum Acidobacteriota; class Blastocatellia; order Pyrinomonadales; family Pyrinomonadaceae; genus JAFDVJ01. The sequence goes on along the minus strand of JBBQOA010000113.1, from coordinate 9,238 downwards.
CTTGCACCGAAGAGTTCGAGATGACGAATCGGGTGCGCGGCGCTTTTTCCAAACCGAACGCGAGTCAGGAACTGGTTTTTTACCAGTATTGCCAGACGGGCAACGGTTTCGGCAACAACGGTCTTGTCTTGCTCGAAAACGGCAAAATCATCGGCAGTTATGTTTCCGAAGGCGGCTGGGCGATCGATTTGAAGGTTCTGCCCGACATCAATCAAAACGGTTTGAATGAATTTCTGCTGTATTATTCGGGCGGAATGCATCAGGGAATCGGCGGCACGGGCGTCGATCTGTTTGAATTTTCCGCGTCGAATATAAAAGGTCTCGGCTGGTTTCAAGCGGACAGCTACGGCGAAAAATCGGGCGATTGGTCGTATAAAGTTTTGGTCAAAACGGGCACGAAGCCGCTCTTTTACCGCGAAAAATATCTTTCAAAAAACGATAAATGGCGGAAATCGGGCAAGCTCGCGCTTTTTAATCTCGGCAAAACCTTTAGCTCGTTTACGGCATTAAAATAAAAGGCAAAAAAAGTTCGAAGCGCATAAAAGAACGCAAAATTTAAGGTTGAAAATTTTTATGAAAATCTACGACATCACCGTTCCGATCAGCAACAATGTTCCGGTTTACGAAGGCGACCCGCATGTCAAAATCGAGGTCGCGCATTCGATCGAACGCGGCGACGCGGCAAATGTCACCGCGCTCTGCTGCGGCGCGCACACGGCGACGCACGTTGACGCGCCGAATCATTTTATCGATGGAACGCGCAAGGTTTACGAACTCGATCTCGAAAAACTGATCGGCAAGTGCCGCGTCATCGAATTGGAAGAAACGGCGGCGGCGGTCGAACCCGAACATCTCGGAAATCTGGACGGTGTTGAAAGAGTCTTATTCAAAACGCGGAATTCACGCTTTTGGAACGATTCCGGCGCCGGTTTCCGCAAAGATTTTACATATATTTCGCCCGCCGCCGCGCGCGTTTTGGCGGATGCCGGAATGAAGCTTGTCGGGATCGATTATCTCTCGGTCGAAAAATTCGGCTCCGAAGATTTTATGACGCATATCACGCTTCTTGAAAAGGAGATCGTCATTATCGAAGGTCTTGACCTGCGCAAGATCGGCGCGGGCGATTACGAGCTCATCTGTCTGCCGCTCAAAATTATCAGCCCGACCGGCGACGGCGCCCCGGCGCGGGCGATTTTGCGGGAAATAAGCATTTGAATCAATCGCCGGATTATGAATTCTCTGCGCCTTTGCGACTTTGCTCGCCGAAGGTTTCGAGTTTTTCATTTCGGCAAACGGCGTTTGGCTTGTGCAGGAAGTTCCGCCGAAGTTTTTGGAGGTTTTATGAATGAAATTATTGAGTTTTTCAAAGTTGGTGAAAAAGTAAGGGTTTGCGGAAATCAAGGTTTTGAAATAGGTGTGACCGGAACTATCGCTTATCCGCCGAAAGTTTCTATTTTATCGGAAGATTTTGGAGGAAATTATTTTAGAAAAGCGCAAACTCTAATAGGTGAAAAAGTCTTTGTTTGGGTGGTTTTTGATAATCTACAGTATGATGCAGATGGCGATGGTCCTTATTCAGAAACTGAAATAAATATTGATTTTCTTGAAATTATTGAAGGCTAAAATGAACCACAAGGAATTTGTCGCAAAGCGGCGCGAAATGGCGCAGCGCTCGATCGAAGAGTTGATCGAAATGCTTTCAGCCGACGATTTACAAACGCGCTTTTTCGCCGAAATGTGTTTGCGCGACGCGACCTCGACATGACTCAATTTCAAACCGGCGAGTTCGCCGGACGAACGCGCGAAAGCGATCGAAGAATGGTGCGAATGGCTGACGGCGCGCGAAGGAAAGTTTAAGAAAAGATTCGGAAAAGGAGAAAAGTGAAAAAGGTTAAAAGGGAAAAAGGGGAAAAGTAAAAAGGTCAAAAAGAGCAAAGCCGTTCGACAATATTCGCTAATCTTTTTCCCTTTTTCCCTTTTTCCCTATTTAACCTTTTTACTTTTGCCTCAATTTTGCCTATATTTTTAGGCGTAAGGAGTTCAAACAATGTCGGAAAAAAAATGGAGCGACGCGGTTGTCGGCTGGTTTATCGTTAAAGACGGCGACAACACGCAAAATTCTCAGACAGAAGCCGATCTGACCGCCGATGAATTGATCGCTAAATATGCCGATCAAACGCCGCTTTCGGCGGACGGCACGAGCCGCGCAGACGCGGGCGTTCCGGCAGAAACGCAGTCCGCGAAACAGGTTCCCGCGAGTTACGGAACGCCGCCGCCGGTGATTGACGGGAAGGTCGATTTTGACGCAGTTTTTGAAACGGGCGGCGTTGACGCGGACGAACGCGAACGCATCGACAAGGCAAAATCCCTGCTCGATAGTTTGCCCGAAAGCACCGATGTCGCGGTCAAAAAGCAAATTGTCGAAGCCAGCCTGAAAGCCTTCGGCGTGCCGATCGAAAAGATCATCGAAGCCGGCGCGGGCGAAATTCAGGCGCTCGAATTTTACATCCGCAGCGGCGCCACCGATACGGAAAAAGTTTTGCAGGACGGCACTACGCGGATTCGGCAATCCGAACAGGAAATCCAAAATCTGCGGAAAATCATGGAAGATCGCGTCAAAGAACAAAATTCGGTCGTTGCCGCGTGCAACGCGAAAAAATTGGAAGTGCAGAAAATTCTGGAATTTTTCGGGCGCGATGTCGTCGCGCAAGTCGTCAAAGAATCGCCGAAATTGCAGGAACCGACGGAAGAAGTTAAGAGTTGACAGAAAGTTGATAGAGAAGTTTGCAGGAAGTTGGAATCTGTAATTGATACTCAAAACTTTCCGCAACGGTCTGTAAACTTAAAAAAAGGAGAATTGAAAAATGTCAGTATTTAGCAGAATCGGGAACTTATGGAAAGGTTTTCTTTCGCTGTGGATTTCCGATATTGAAAAGGAACATCCCGAAATCGCTTATGAAAACGCGATCAATTCGATGATCGAAAAATACTCGAAACTCAAGACCGCGACCGCCGGAATCATTCGCCGCCGCGACGATATTGACGAGCGTTTCAAGCGCATTACGGCTGAACTCGAACAAACGCAAGCCGAACTCGACACGGCGGTCGAAACGAATCAGGACGATCTCGCGATGGTTTTGATCCAAAAACAAAACGCGCTCAAGACCGAACACACCGAACTGACCGCCGAAGCCGAAAATGCGCGCGGCGATGCCGATTCCGCCAAATCTTCGTTGATGAACGTCCAATCGGAGATCAAAAAACTGCAAGCCGAACGCGACACGATGCTCGCGAAATTCCAATCGGCGCAGGCGCGTGTCAAAATTCAGGAACAGCTCGACGGTCTTTCGGTCGATGAAGAGGTGCGCGCGCTCGACAATGTCCGTTCGCACATCAAAACGACGATCGCCGAAGCCAATCTCGGCAAAGAACTTTCCGAATCTTCGCTCGACGCGCGGCTCGACAAACTGAAAAGTCAGGTCGGCGACGTGCAGGCGAAAAAACAGCTCGACGAACTCAAGGCAAAAAAAGCCGCGCAGCAGCAAGGTCAGCAGAAAACAATGTAAACGGATAATGGATAGCGGATAACGGATAATAAAAAACGAAAATTATCCGTTATCCGTTATCCGTTAATCACGATCCATTATAAAAATATGAAACTAACACCATTTGCGAAATTTTTTATCACGGCGGTAATTCTTATCGTTTTAGGATTTGTAACGTGGTTTTGGGCGGGCACCAGCATCAAGAATTGGGCGACCGGCGGCGGTTCGGGACCAAAGGAAGACGTCAAAAAAGAAGATTTTAATTCGCTCAATAATCCGATCAGCGACCCGAAATACGGTGACGGTTCGACGGGCGTCACGGCGCAGCCGATCGGGACGGGCAAATTGTCGGGTCGTTCGCTCAAGGTCGGCATCAATACCTGGGCGGGACACGCGCCGGGAATTGTTTTTAACGGCGGTCTCACGCCAAACGCCAATTCGTTTTACAAAAAGAATTTCGGAATGGATGTCGAATTTGTCCTGATCGAAGATCCGGCGGCAAAATTCACCGCATTTCGCAGCGGACAGATCGATATAATGTGGGACACGGTTGACAACTGGGCGCGCGAAGCCTCGATCTTAGCCGAGCAGGGACAAACCGCTAAATCGGTTATTATGCAGGATTGGTCGCGCGGCGGCGACGGCATCGTTTCGCTTTCGTCGATCAAATCGATCGAAGATCTAAAGGGCAAAAAAGTCGCCTGTACGCAGTTTTCGCCATCGCATTTTCTGCTTCTTTACTTGCTTTCGCAATCCGGTTTAACGCCGGACGATCGCAACGCGGTCGAAAAAAATATCGTCTTTACGCAGGACGCTTCCTTGGCGGCGGCGGCATTTCGCTCGAAAAACGTTGACGCGGCAGTCACTTGGGAACCTGATCTGTCAAGCGCAGTTTCGGCACGCGGCGATGAAGCGCACGTTTTGGTTTCGACTTCCGCCGCGACGAATGTGATCGCCGATACTTTGGTGGCGCGGCAGGAAGTGATCGATAAATATCCCGAAACCCTGCGCGATTTTATCAACGGCTGGTTCGACGGAATGGCGATGATGCGCGACAATCCGAATCCATCGAACCAAATCGTCGCCGATGCCTTAAAGCTTGATGCCGAAACCGTTTCGGGAATGCTTTCGGGTTTGAAGCTGACGCCGTATGCCGACAACGCGCAGTTTTACGGTTTGACGGGCGCGAAACCACATTACGAAACGCTGTTCGATACGGCGTTCGTCATCTGGCGCAAAAAAGGTCTGGTCAACAAAACCGTTTCGGCAAAGGATTGGGCGGATGCGCGGTTCGTTTCAAATCTGGCGTCAAAATATCCGGGACAAAAGGTCGAAGAAAAAGAAGTTGTCGCAAAAGCGCCGTCGAAAACCGACGTCCCGATCCTGCAGCAGCAGATTCAGATTCAATTTACACCCGGCAGCGACGAAATTATGCAGGGTTCCTACTTTTTGCTCGATAAGCTCGGCGAATTGATGACGAGTTTCGGCGGCACGGTCTTGCGCATCGAGGGCAACACCGACAGCACCGGCGCCCAATCGACCAACGCTACTCTGTCGGAAAGACGGGCAAATTCCGTGAGAAATTACATCACGAAAAACTTCCCGAACATCAAACCGAGTCGTTTCCAAACGATCGGACGCGGTTCGTCGAATCCGATCGCCGAAAACTCGACCGAAGCCGGACGGCAGCAAAATCGCCGCACCGACATTAAGGTCATTCTGTCGAATGAATGAAAATAGTGAACCGAAAGTTGACTGAGTTTGCCGGGTTTTAAAAGTAACTCAGTTAACTCGGTCAACTCTTTTAACTTTCAGTCAACTTCAGTCAACTCTTTTATGGAATTACGCCAACCTTTACCGCGTTCGACCGCTTTGGCGATCAGCTTTATCGCGCCCGTGCTGATCATTGCGGTTTGGTGCGCGCTGACCTACGGCAATCTCGTCAGTCCCGACACGCTGCCGTCGCCGACCGAGGTGATTCGCGGAATTCTCCAGCTTTTTATCGAACAGGATTTGGCAAGTTCGATCTGGATCTCAGGCAAAAGAATCGGCATTGCGTTTCTGCTCGCTTCGGCGGTTGCCGTCCCGCTCGGCGTATTGATGGGCGCGTTTGAACCCATCAACCGGTTTTTCGAGCCGATCGTCGCGCCGCTTCGATATATGCCGATCTCGGCGTTCATTCCGCTGCTGATCTGGTATTTCGGGATTTACGAATCGCAAAAGATCGCGTTTCTGTTTCTCGGCGTTTTTGTATATCTTTTGCCCGTCGTCGTTTTTGCGATTCGCGCCGTGCCCGAAGAACTCGTTCAGACGGCTTTAACGCTTGGCGCGAGCAAGTTTCAGGTGATCACGAGCGTTTTGCTGCCTGCCGCGCTGCCCGATATTTTCGATTCGTTTCGCGTGATGAATGCGATCCTTTGGACTTATGTGATTTTGGCGGAAGCCGTCAATCCCGAACACGGACTCGGTTATATGGTCGAACTGGCGCGGACGCACCAGAAAGTTTCGTGGTCGTTCGCGGGACTCATCGTCATCGGCGGCATCGGTCTGATCACCGATTTTATCATTCGCGGAATCTCAAACGTGCTTTTCCGCTGGCGTGAAAAAACCTTTTGATAGTGTTTAGTTCATAGTGCTTAGCGAGAATCGGTAGCTTGCACTAAGAACTAAGAACTAAGCACTAAGAACTAAGAACTAAGCACTAAGCACTAAGCACTATTTATGGAGCAACCATTAAAACTCAGCGTCAAAGACCTTTCCGTGACATACGTCGGGCGCGACGGCGAACGCACGGAAGCCGTCCACGATGTTTCGTTCGATGTTTTCGATAAACCCGATTGCGGCGAGATCATCGTTTTCCTCGGACCTTCGGGCTGCGGAAAATCGACGATCTTAAAATCCATTGCGGGCTTGATCCCGCCGACGAAGGGCGAAATTCTGGTTGACGAAAAACGCGTTACGGAAGTCGGGCGCGACCGCGGAATGGTTTTTCAGACCTACACATCTTTTGCGTGGCTGACGGTGCGCCAAAACGTCGAATACGGTTTGAAATTGCAGGGCATCGATAAAGCCAAACGCAAAGAACTTTCGCAAAAGATTCTCGAGGGAGTCGGCTTGGCGGAATTTGCCGGACGTTATCCGAAAGACCTTTCGGGCGGGATGAAACAGCGCGTCGCGATCGCCCGGACCTTGATCAATAACCCGCGCATCGTGCTGATGGACGAACCTTTCGGCGCGCTCGACCCGCAGACGCGCTGGGGAATGCAAAGCCTTTTGCTCGATATTTCCAAACAGGAAAACAACACGATCGTTTTCGTCACGCACGATGTTTCCGAAGCCGTCTATCTGGCTGATACGTGCTATGTTTTGTCGAAGCGTCCGGCGCATATTTTGGAAAAGGTCGATGTTCCCCAATTTCCCGTCAAAGACATCACGCTCAAATCGACGTCGGAATTTCGCTCGATTGAAAATCAATTGTTGCAAATGCTTTACAATAAATCATAAAGTTGAGAATTGATGAGTTCATCGCAAAACCAAAATCAGCAATACAATCGCGGACGGCGGAATCAGACGATCCACGAATCTTTGACGCCTGAAAAAGTCGGATTTTCTAATTCCGAGACGGCGGAAGAAAAATTTCCCGACAAGCCTTCTTATTTCAAATACACGCTTGCAAATCCATATAATTTAACACTTCTCGGCGGTGCGATCGTCGCGTCGGTGCTGACCTTGAATCCGTTCATCGCGATCGCCGCGCTCGGTGTCGAAGGACTCTGGCTGCTCCACGGTTCGCAGTCGCGGTTTATGCAAAGATTGCTCTGGGATCCGCTGTATGAAAAAGAAAAACTCGAATATGAACAGCGGCGGCGGATGGCGCAGGTCGAAAAACTCGGGCAGGGCGGACAGCAGCGCGTGCTCACGCTGATCGACAAAGAAAAACAAATTCAACAGCTCGCGGCGCAAAATCCGTCGTTCGCGGGCGATATGCTGCGCGGCGAGATCGTCAAAACGCATAATCTCGTCAATTCGTTTATCGATCTCGCCGTGACCTGCGGTCGCTATGAAAATTATCTCGCGTCGGTCGATGTCGGGCAGCTCGGCAATACGCAGACGCACTGGCAGAAATTTATCGAGGAAAGCAAAGATAAAGCGGACGCGGTCGAACTCGACATCGCCAAAAAAAATCTGTCGATCATCAATAAACGCATCGAACGCGTCGCGGAAATCCGCCGCTATCTAAAAATCGCGTACGGGCAGATCAATCTGATCGAAAATTCGTTTCAGCTGCTTGCCGACCAGATCGTCACGATGCAGTCGCCGAACGAGCTTTCCGGACAACTCGACGAACTGCTCGACGGCGTCGAAAGCATCAAGGAAACGGCACAGGAAACCGAACAGATTCTGCGAACTTTGTAAGAAATTATAGCCGCGAAAATCCGCGGCAAAAAATAATCATGGCTGACACAAAAAATTTACCGATTTGGGCGGAAGATCTGCGCAAGCGTTATTTGCGCGGCGAATCTTCGATGTTTATTCTGCACGGCAATGTTTTCGACGTCGTTTTGAGTGACGGCAAAATGCTCGGTTTGACCGAATTTCTGACGGGCGTTCTGCTCAAAGAATCGCGTGAAAATATCGTCGTTTACAATCTTTCGTCGGGCGCGAGCTTTCCGCGAAAGTCGGAGAACTTTGCCGATTGGCAGTCAATCGCGGTCGAATCCGACAAAGCAAAGGTTTTGACGATGCTCGAACGCTCGATTCGTCTGACGGATAAAACCGCCGTGATCTTAGAATATGCGGAAGCGATCGCCCCGGCGGGCGAGACGAGTTTTCAGACCGATGCCGACCGTTCGGCGATCGTCACGCTTCATCGCTGGTCGTTTTTGCCCGAGATCGAACGCGGCGACAACATTATTATTCTGATCGCCGAAAACATCGCCGAGCTCGCGCCGAAGATCGTTTCAAATCCGAAGATCACGACGATCGAAATTCCGATGCCCGATTTTGACACGCGCCAACAGGTTATTGCGCAGACCGATGCGCGCCTGACCGACGAAGACGCACGCCGCTACGCCGAAGCGACCGCCGGACTGAAATCCGTCCAGATTTCCTCGATCCTGCTGCCGCCGCCACAGCAGGAAGAAGATCTCCACGACCGCGAAGCTTTTATCACATCGCTTTTGGGAAATTCGCCGGACGCGATGGAACGCGCGCACAAACTCGCCGCGTTGACCGCCGGAATGAACCGCGACGAGATCAAAAAACTCGTCGCGCCCGAAGCCAAAGAAGTTGAAACTGAAGTTAATCCGCTCGACCGCGCCAAACAGGAAGCCGATAAATTGATCGCCAGCCGCAAACGCGAAATTCTCGAACGCGAATGTTTCGGACTCGTCGAATTCGTGATGCCCGAACGCGGTTTCGAGATCGTCGGCGGAATGGAAGAAGTCAAAAAAGATCTGCTTGTGATCGCCGACAGCATCAAAAAAGGCAATCGTTCGCGGGTGCCGATGGGCATTCTTTTTACCGGTCCGATGGGCACGGGCAAAACTTTCGTCGCCGAAACTTTTGCCAAAGAATGCGGTTTGACGACGATCAAGCTCAAGAATTTTCGTTCGAAATGGGTTGGCGCGACCGAAGGAAATTTGGAAAAGATCCTCAGCGTTATCAAGGCGATCGGGCAGGTCATCGTGATC
>JBBQOA010000112.1:0-10266 GCA_038330465.1 Pyrinomonadales bacterium | reverse complement strand
AGCGCGTCGGACCGCGCGAACTGTAGGTCGCAATACGGTCGTCGCTTCGCGCATCCGTTCCGAAAGTATTCGCCGCTCCGACGGTGATTACGGTCGGATCGTTGCCGGGCGAATGGATCGCGCCGTAGATCTTCTGTCCGTCAGCCGTTTTGCCGTTGTTGCCCGCCGCCGCGACGACGACAACTCCGACTTCCGTCAATTTTCTGACAGCGCGGCAGAGCGGATCGTTCCGCCACGATTCGATCGCCGGTGAACCCAAACTCAGATTGACGATGCGAATATTGTTTTGCGTGCGATTATTATAAATCCAATCCAACGCGCTTATTAAACCGGATGAGCTGCCAATACCCTGTTGATTAAGCACCCGGACATTGAAGATTTTTGCGTTTGGCGCAACGCCTTCATAGTTGTCAAGATAGAATCCATCGGAGAAATTAAGATTTTGTCCGCCGCTGCCGGCGGCAAGCGAAGCGACGTGCGTGCCGTGTCCGTAGCGATCGTCTTTCAGATTGCTGTCATTTGTAAAATCGATCTTGACCGCGATCCGCGAGAATCCGCTCGTGTTCACAAATGAACGGTGATCTTCATTAACGCCCGAATCAACGATGGCGATGCCGATTCCCGTCCCGTCAAGCAATGTGCTCGTATTGACGACGGTCGTCCCGAGCAGTCCGAGATTTGTACCTTGCTGAACGGTGCGGACGAGCGATGTTCCGGTCGTCGTTTCGATATGTCCGAGAGTTTTCAGTTCACGGTCGAGCGAAAGATGTTTGGCGCCGCGCAGCGAGGCAATTTCTTCGGCGGCGCGAACCGGCAGATCGACGACCAGCATATTCAAACCTTTGGCTTCGCTTTCGATTGAAACGCCGTTTTTTTGCAAAATGCCGCGCAAGTCCGGGTTGCTGATGTCGTCCGATTGCAGAATGACCTTGACGATCTTGTCCGGTTCGGCACTGCCGACCAATGCCCGCAGATCCGGCGAAAGTTTGTCGCCGACAAATGAATCTTCGGAATTTTCTTCGTTCAGATCGATTTTGCCAAAACGCTTTTTGAGCAGATTATCCGCCGAGACTTCCTGTTTGTAATCTTCGATCGTGCCCGTGCTGATCACCTGAATTTTGGCGTCCGACAGCGATCGGCGAAGTTTTTCAGCGATCACTGCTCCGAATAACGGATTGTTTTGGCTAAAGCTCGCAATGTCTTCGACCACGACGATCGCATTGTCCTTAAATTGTTCGATCGATTTAAGAACGCCGTCAAGCCGCGAACTGATGTCCTGTTGATTATCCGCGCCGTTGACGATTTGCGTCAGATTGATCTTCAAAATCCGCGCTCCGCGCAGGGTTTTGGCACCGCTTCCGTTCATCAAACGCAATGCCAGATTATCGATCACGGCAAGCCGTTTGCTGCCGTATTTATCAACCAGGATCGTGCCCTTTTTATCCTTGACGTTCGAAACCAAAAAGTTCTCGACCTTTTCGACCTCGATTTCTAAACCTTCGGTCAACTGAATCTTTCCATCGACCGCCATTTGCGAAAGGTCTTCAACATAATAAGGATTCTCAAACCGAGGTTTGACGCTCGACGCTTTGTTTTCATTTGTTTCCGCACCATTGATCGTTTGTCCTTTGACCAGAGGCGTCAGCAATACCGATATTACTAAGGCGATTGAAATAAATTTTGGGAAAACAGCTTTTTTCATGATAATTCCTTTATTGACATATTCCGCACATTGCAGAAAGATTCGTTTTGATCAATTGCAATGTGCATACCACTCTCCGGAATTTCCGCAAAACTCTGTATTTATAGATATTTAAAGAGCAGAGCAACCGCTGATTTGTTCAATCAAATATCCGTTATCGAGTCAAAGTGAACTTCGAATCGGTCAGTTTGAACGAAGAAAAGCGGCAGAAACCTAAATTTCCACCGCTTTTCTCGACTCTCTTTGATGAAAGAGTTTTATTTCGTTATCCCGACTTCGGTCAGGGCATAGGCGTAATCAAATGCGACTTCCTTCAAACGGTCGTATCTTCCGCTCGAACCGCCGTGTCCCGCGCCCATATTGGTTTTGAGCATGATCACGTTTTTGTCGGTTTTCATCTCGCGCAGTTTCGCGGCAAATTTCGCGCCTTCCCAGTACGGAACCTGTGAATCGTTGAGCGAGACTTCGATCAGCATATTCGGATAATTCTGCGCTTTGACATTATCGTAGGGCGAATAGCGGATCATATAATCCCACGCCGGTTTTTCGTTCGGGTTGCCCCATTCGATCCATTCTTCAGTCGTCAGCGGCAAGCTTGCGTCGAGCATCGTGTTCATCACGTCAACAAACGGCACCTGCGCGATCGCCGCGTGAAAAGATTCCGGCGACATATTGACGACGCCACCCATCAGAAGTCCGCCCGCGCTGCCGCCCTGAATGACGAGCCGGTCAGCCGACGTATATTTGTTCGCCGCGAGCCATTTGGCGGAATCGATAAAATCGTAAAACGTATTCAGTTTCTTGAACATCCGACCGTCCTGCCGCCACCTTTCGCCGAGTTCCGAACCGCCGCGAATATGCGCGATCGCGTAGATCATTCCGCGATCCAGCAAGCTCAGCCGCGCCGTCGAAAAGTTCGGCGTCATCGAAAATCCATAAGAACCGTAAGCGTAAAGCAGCATCGGCGCCGAACCGTCGAGTTTGACGCCTTTTTTCCAGACGATCGAGATCGGCACCTTCACGCCGTCGCGTGCGACCGCCCACAGACGTTTGGTCTCATACTGCTTTTTGTCGTAGCCCGACGGAATTTCCTGCTGTTTGAGCAGTTCGCTTGCGCCGGTTTTAAGATTATATTCATACGTCGAATTCGGCGTGATCATCGAAGCGTATGTGTACCGAACAACGTCGGTGTTAAATTCGGGATTGGTGGACATTCCCATCGTGTAAACATCTTCCGGCGTCGCGATCCGCGCAGAGGCGCGGGGCGTTTTCATATTCATCACGCGCAGATATTCGAGTCCGTTCTCGACTTCCGAAACGACCGCGTGATCTTTGAAAAAATTAATTCCCTCGATCTTGACCGCCGGATTATGCGGGATAAAATCCTTCCAGTTCTTTTCCGACGGATCGCCGAGCGGCGCGCGCACGACCTTAAAATTTTCGGCGTCCTTGTTGGTCACGATATAAAATTCGCCGTTATCGAAATCGGCGGAATATTCGTGTCCTTCGCGACGCGGGCTGATAAGTTTCCATTCGCCGAGCGGATCCGCGGCTGAGAGATAGCGATCTTCGCGCATCGTCTTTGCATTTGAAGCAAGGATCAACATCTTCTTGTCGCGCGAACGCCCGATCCCGATATTGAAAAGAACGTCTTTTTCTTCAAACAGCAGATCGTTTTTATCGGCGGTGCCGACTGTGTGCCGCCAGAATTTATCGGATCGTTTCGAAACAGCATCTTCCTGCACGATGAACAGATATTTGCCGTCGCTCGACCATTCGGTCGAAGTGACGCGTTCGATCTTGTCAGGCAAAATCTTGCCGGTGCGCAGATCCTTGATCTGCAAAGTATATTGCCGGTAGCCGGTCGTGTCGGTCGAAAACGCGAGAAAATTGCCGTCGTCCGAAACATCGAAATTGCCGATCGCGAAAAACTTAAAGCCTTCTGCCATCGTGTTTTGGTCGAGCAGCACTTCGGGTTCTTTGAGATCTTTGGTTTTGCTCCGCAGATAGACGGGATATTGTTTGCCTTCTTCGGATCTCGTGAAATACCAGAAATTGCCGAGCCGGTATGGAACGGTCGAATCGGTTTGTTTGATGCGCCCGATCATTTCCGTGTAAAGATTATCGACAAGCGGTTGATGCGGTTTCATAAATGATTCCGTATAGGCATTTTCAGCGTTCAGATAATCGAGGATCGCGGGATCTTTCTTTTCGTTTCGATCCCGCAGCCACGCGTAATTATCGGTAATTTCGTAGCCGTGGATCTTTAATACTTTCGGTTCTTTTTTTGCGACAGGCGGTTTCATATCAGTTTGGGCAATGATTACAGTGTTGCAGGTGACAATCACGATAAATGCCAAAATCAAAACGTAAAACATTTTACTCATTTTGCCAAGCTCCTTTTTATATTTTTCGGGAAGTGAATTTATTTGCATTATGTTTCGCCATTTTACCATTTTTGGTGCGCCCGCAATAATTGCATTTGCAACAAACCGGACGGCAAACGATTATTTACCAAAACCTTTCCATTTTTTTTTCGTAAATTTCCGGCGTAAGTTAATTTTATTTGTTAACACTTTTTGCAAATAGCGCGTCTTTTATAACGGCAAGCAATTAAAAAGCCGATTTATACTTTGATAGACGGCGAATCCGTTTGATATTCGTTCATTTTCATTCATACTTTTTCTGCCGTCTATCAGTTTTTCTAAACAAATGCCCGACCGCGAAATGACAGGAAATATGTTTTTCTTCGCTAAAAGCGAACAAACCGCGACCGCCGCTCAAAAAGTGCCGGCGCAGGTGCTGATCGTCGAACGGATCACGGCGGGCGACGCCGAAGCCTTCGGCGAGCTTTATCGGATGTTCGCGGCGATGATTCACGGCATCATTCTGGCGCGGGTGCCGCGCGACGAGGTTGACGATATCGTCCAGGAAGTTTTTCTGTCGGCTTATAAAAATCTGCATACTTTGCGCGAAAAAGCGGCGGTCGGCGCGTGGCTCGCGATGATCGCCCGCAACTGCGCCGCCGAATTTTATCGCCGCGAGCGTCCGACCGAGGAGCTTTCAGAAACCTTGCGCGAAAAGGAAAATCCGCAAGCCGAAGCCCGCGAGATTTTGAAAACGATCCGCAGTTTGCCCGACACTTATCGAGAAACGCTCGTTTTGCGGCTCGTCGAAGGAATGACCGGCGCGGAGATCGCCGAACAAACCGGCTTAACGCCCGAATCGGTGCGCGTCAATCTGCATCGCGGAATGAAGTTATTGAGGGAAAAACTCGGCATCAAGGAGTAAGTATATGAAAGAAGATTATCTATGGGACAAAACCGGTGAAGACGCCGAGATCGAACGGCTCGAAAAAGCGCTGATGGCTTTTCGGTACGCCGAAACCGCGCCGCCCGAGCTTCCCGGAAAAGTTTTTGTCGTCGAAAAAGAAAAACCCCGAAAATTTTGGCAGTTCGGTTTCGCGTTCGCGGCGTTCGCAACGGTTGCCTTGATCTTCTTCACCGTTTGGTTTCTGGCGGCGCCCGCTCAACTTCCCGTCCTTGAAAGCGTCGCGGAAACCAATCAGCCGGAAAGCACTGACCGGACAATCAAGAAAGAATCGGTTCCGCCCGCAACACCCGTTCAGATCATTGAAAACCGACCGCGCTTGAACACGCCGAAAGTCGTCAAGATTCGCTCGACGGTTGCGCCGAAGATTCGCCCGATCAAATTGGTCGCGCGAAAAACCGAGCCGAAAGAAATTCCCGAAACGCTGACCGCCGAGGAACAATACGCTTACGACCAACTGATGCTCGCGCTTTCGATCACGGGTTCGAAACTGAAGATCGTTAAGGACAAGATCGACGCAATTGAAGGAAAAACAGCCGTTCTCGACACGGCACGATAATATTTTTTGGAGAAATAATTTTATGAAATCATTTAACGGTAATTTATTGAAAATCGCTTTTCTCGCGCTCTTTGCATTCTCGGCAATCACCGCGAACGCGCAGCAGGACGCACGGCTTCGTTTTGAAAAACTGAACGGTCTCGAAACGCGTGCGCGCGACGTCGTCGAGGTCAATATCGAGGGCAATCTGCTCAATCTGGCGCGGCGCGTGATGATGAAATCGAAAGACGCCGACACGCAAAAAGTTTCGCAGGCGATCAAGGATCTGAAAGGAATTTATGTCCGCGTTTACAATTTCGAGAACGAAAACGAATACAACATCGCCGACATCGACGATATTCGTTCGCAGCTTTCCGCGCCGGGATGGGAAAAGCTCGCCAATGTCCGCAGCAAGAAAAACAACCAGAAAGTTGACGTTTACACGATGTTCACGGGCGATGTGATGAGCGGTCTGGCGGTCGTCGTTTCGGAATCGAAATCGATCGCGCTCGTCAATGTGATCGGTCCGATCGATATCGATCTGCTGATGGAGCTGAGCGGCAAAATGAGCATTCCGAAAATCGACATCGAAAAGACGAACGAAAACAAATAAAAAGGAGGAAAGGCAATGTTGATCAGAAAACCTATTTTAATAGCGGCGGCGTTCCTGTTTTTGGCTTTCACGCTGAGCGCCCCGCCGGCGCACGCCGGCGGCGAATACGCGCAGATCGTTCGTCATTTAAAGAGCAAATACAAAGCGAAAAAGGTCAAGATCCCTTTTATGTGGCTGGCGCGTTTTGCGGTCAAGGTCGTCCGTCCGGCGGGCGTCAAAAGTTTCAGCGTGACGCTTTTTGAAGATTTGCAATTTTCGCGCGAGACGCTCGATCAGGAAATGCAGGAGGCAATGCGCGAGTCGTTCGGTGCGGAATGGAGTCCGATCCTGCGGGTGCGCTCACGCGACGGCGAACAGGTTTATATGTATATGCGCGAATCGGGCAGCAACGTGAAAATTTCACTCGTTACGATCGACAAAGATCAGGCGGCGGTGATCCGCGCGACGATCGATCCCGACAAGCTCGCCGAATTTATGGACAATCCGAAGATCTTCGGCATTTCACTGGACGACGGCGAAAAAACGGCTGAAAGTAATTCGATCGAGAAAACGGAAACAACCGCGCCGGAAACATCGGAAGAGCCGAAAAAAGACAATTAACGGGCGACGCGGTCAAAAATCTCCGCATCTATAAATTTACTTTCTGCCTCAGTTTCGATGTATGATAGCTCGCTTAGACTGTGCCGGAAAACCAAAAAGCAGGAGAAACATTTCTCCTGCTTTTTGGTTTTCGACTCATTTAGGAATCAAATACGGAAATAATTGCCGTGCAAATTATCTTTCTTCGATCGGCACGTATTTCTGATCGCGGGCACCGATGTATTCGGCACGCGGGCGGATCAGTTTATTGTTGCCATATTGTTCGAGAATGTGACCTGTCCAGCCGGAAATACGCGAAACGGCGAAGATCGGCGTGTATTGGTCGAGCGGAATGCCCATCAAATAATAGGTCGAAGCCGAATAAAAATCGACGTTCGGATGCATTCCTTTCTTTTCGAGCATCGCTTGTTCGATCTTTTGCGACATATTAAACCATTTCATCTCGCCTTTTTTCTCGCCTAATTGCTTTGAGAATTTGCGAAGCCACGTTGCGCGCGGGTCTTCCGTTTTATAGACGGCGTGACCGATGCCCATGATCTTGCGTTTTTCTTCGAGCGCCTGATCGAGCCATTCATCGATCTTGTCTTCCGAACCGATTTCTTTGAGCATCTTCATCACGTTGGTATTTGCGCCTCCGTGAAGCGGTCCCGCCAATGCCGCAATGCCGCCCGTCACCGCGCCGTAAATGTCGGCTAAGGTTCCGGCGATGACGCGGGTCGTAAAGGTCGAAGCATTGAGTTCGTGGTCGGCGTGCAGAATAAGGGCGATGTCGAACATCCGCGCTTCGTCGGCTTCGGGCTTTTCGCCGCGCAGCATATATAAAAAGTTTTCGGCAATGCTCAGAGTGTCATCCGGCGCAATGATCACCTGACCGGTGCGAATACGTTCCCAGGCGGCGACCAGCGTGCCGATCTGCGCGGTCAGTTTAACCGCTGTCCGGACTGCCGTTTCGCGGTCGGTGCCGTGTCCGTCTTTGTCATAAAAACCGAGTGCGGAAATCGTCGTCCGCAAAACGTCCATCGGACTCGCATCTTTCGGAAATGTTTCCATCATTTCCAAAACTTCATCAGGAATAACATAATTTGCCTGAAACTGGTGGATCAGATCTTCGAGTTCGCGCGCCTGCGGTAAACGACCGTTCCAAAGCAGGAAGATAACTTCTTCAAACGTTGAATGTTCGGCTAAATCGTGAATGTCGTAACCCTGATAAATTAAAATTCCCTGTTCGCCGTTAACGTCGCCGATCGCGCTCTGCGCGGCAACCACACCTCTTAGTCCGGCGGTCGCGGCGGTTGATTCTGTTGCTGTAGTCATAGTGTAGCTTTCCTTGTAATTATAGGATTTTTTAACACTTTAAATTTATCAAATGGTCCGACAAGTTACAAGTTACGAGAAATTATAGTTTTACAAGATTTTAACCGCGATCTTTTGCCCGACTTCGGCTTGCAAAAGGTTTTTCGCCGAATCTTGAAAGACGGCGACCTCTAAGAATCCGGCGCTTCCAAAAATCATAAAGACTTCGCCCGGCTGGCTTTCGGCAAAATAATTTTGAAGTTTTTCGACCCGCCTTGCGCCGATTTCCAACGCGAATCCGGCGGGCAGATCTGATCTTTTGAGATTGGTTATCAAATTGCCGAAACGGTCGATCCCAATGATTTCGGCTTCGATCTCGCGCTCGAAAAAGCGGCGCGGTCGGCTTTCTTCAAAGCACACAAAATCAAAGATTTCCCTGCCGAATTCAGTGGCGGAAATTCCGTTTGAAAGATGCGCGGCGGCGGGCGCAAAAACATCGCGCCCGTGAAAAGTTGCGGAAATTTTCGGGGCAAAAAACTTTTTATCGGTCATTTCAAAGACGCGAAACGAAGTCGCTTCATTGAAAATAAAACTCAGCAAACCATTGTCGGGCGCGATGAAAAAATAATCGCCGCACGCGACCAAGATCGCGCGTCTTTTTGACCCGACGCCGGGATCGACGACCGCGACGAAAATCGTTTGCGGCGGAAAATCCCTGTAACACGCGCGCAGCGTAAAGCCCGCTGATTTGATATTTTGCGGCGCGATCTCGTGCGTCAGGTCAATCATCCGGGCGTCGGGATTGACGCGTAAAATCGCTCCTTTCATCGCGCCGACAAAATAATCTTTTGTTCCAAAATCGGTTAAAAGCACGATCAAATGCGGCTGTCGTTTTTTTGTATTTGGATCTAATGCATCCTTCATCGCTCAAAAAAAATTATCCACGAAAGACGGCAAAGTCAAAAAAGGAGGAAAAAATCTTTGCCGTTCTCGTGGATTTCAAGGGCGCGAATCGCTCAGCTTGGCTCGCGCCGAAAGTAAAATCAATTACGAATTTCAAATTCAAAACCGATTAACAATCTTATTTTGAAATTCGTAATTCGTAATTGTTACCGAATTTGTGTTTCGTAAGTTGATTTGATACGCAGCTGTTGAGCTTTGTTCAGACGAATATGTTTGCCGCGTTCGACGACCACCGCGCCAACGCCGAAAGCCGCGCCGACACCTGCGCCGACCGCCGCGCCGACCGGTCCGCCAACCACGACGCCAACCAATGCGCCCGCGCCCGTGGCGCCGCCGACTTTGGTCAGATCGCTCTTGACCGAACTTCTGCCTTCGACCGTGCCCTCGGTATCAACGCGTTTGACGTTATCATATTTGACCGGCAAAACTTCCGTCAGGATCGCGTTGAAATTACTCCAGCGTCCTTCGGTCAAAATGATGCGGTCAAATGAAAGCAGCATTTCTGAGCGGCGTTTGATTCTGCCGGGTTTTTGAATTTTGGAAACTCTGCCTTCGACGATCGCGCCGTTCAGCTCCATCGGCGAAATGATCTTGCCGGTAAATTTATCACCTTCTTTGCTTCGTTCGGTGCCGACCTCATCAATTAATTCGATGATCAATTCGGTGTCGGTCGGGATCACGATGATCGCATCGCTCGTCGGCACATAACTGACTTCGTTCGTTTTGGTTTGCGTTGTCGGCGTTTGATAGGACGGTGTTTGTTCGGTCGTGTTGGAGGTCGTGTTATCCGAAACCGGATTGTCGTTGTTCGTCACGGCGGTCGTATCCGAATTTATCGTCCCGCGTTTTCGCAGATCGGTCGGCAGGGTCGCGTCGAACGAACGTTTGTCAAAACCCGTGTTGTAGCCGATCTCAAAACCTTGCTGATAACCGTCGCGGTAATCTTCGACCGCGCCGTAGTCTTTGTTATACGCCCGATCAGCCTTTGTATATTCGCCGTGCCGCGAATAACTTTTCGCCGTGTTGTCGATCACATCACGATAACCCGCCATATAACCGTCGGAATAGCCGGTGCGATAACCGCGCTGCAGAGCGATTTTCGTGTCTTGGGCGTTGATGGTTTGAATCGGAAGAGTTAGGAAAGATATTATACTCAGGGAAAAAATCAGAGCAAAGCTCGTAAAACTTTTGGTTTGCTTCATTAGACCTCCTATGTCAAAAAACAAG
>JBBQOA010000111.1:0-10280 GCA_038330465.1 Pyrinomonadales bacterium | reverse complement strand
TGAGCGGCAAAGCCTTCCGGCTCAATGTCGCGGACGAAGCACATTGCCGCCGGGTTGTCACAGAAATTTTAGACGAGTGCGGGAGAATTGATCTGATCTGTTCAAACGCGGGCATCGGTGGCGCGGAAGGCTCTTTAGAGGTGCCGAACGAGGTTTGGCAAAAGATCTATGAGATCAACGTTTTGTCGCACGTTTATCTGGCGCGGGCGGCGTTTCCGTCGATGATTGCGGGCGGCGGCGGCGCATTTATGATCACGGCTTCGGCGGCGGGGCTTTTGACGCATCCGACCGCCGCGCCCTATGCGGCGACGAAACACGCGGCGGTCGCGCTCGCCGAAAATCTGGCGATCGAGTTTCACGAGCGCGGAATTTATGTTTCGTGTCTCTGTCCGCAGGGCGTGAAAACCAGGCTTATCACGGGTGGCGAAGGACAGCCGAACAGCTTTTTGCTGCCGGAAGCAATTACTGCTGAAGAATGTGCCGACGCGGTTGTCGAGGCTTTGGCAAAAGAGACATTTTTGATCTTGCCGCACGCGGAAGTTGCCGAATATATCGTCAACAAAGCGGAAAACCGCGACCGCTGGCTGCATAGTTTGCGAAAGATCCGGACGGCGGTTTTAGATGCGAGAGCGAAATATTTGAAAAACGGGAGGTGAAAATTTATGAAAATCGGAATCATCGGCGCGGGAAATATCGGCGGAAATGCCGCCAAACTTTTTGCGAAAGCGGGACACGAGATCGCGATCGCCAATTCGCGCGGACCGAAAACATTGACCGAATTGATTGCGGAAATCGGCGGAAATGCGAAAGCCGCGACGGTCGAAGACGCCGTTCGATTCGGTCATATCGTCTTTGTCTCGATCCCGCTCGGCAAAATTCAGGAACTTCCCGTGAGCGGTTTTGAGGGCAAGATCGTCATCGATTCGAACAATTATTATCCGGATCGCGACGGGCAAATTGCCGAACTCGATTCAGGCGAAAAGACCTCGAGCGAACTGCTTGCCGAACATTTGAAAGGCGCGCGGATCGTTAAAGCCTTTAACACGATCTGGTTCGAGCATCTGAAAACGCAGGGAAATACGGAATTGCCGCTTGAAGAACGCCGCGTGATCTTTGTCGCGGGCGATGATGCGGACGCGACAAAAACGGTTTCAAAGTTGATCGAAGAAATCGGGTTTGCGGCTTACGAGACGGGAAGTTTGCGCGAAGGCGGAAAAAATCAGGCGCCGAACACGGCGATCTATAACCGGAATCTGACGCCGCCGGAAGCCGCGGCGATTCTCGGTTCGGAAGGTTATTGAGATTTAGGATCTTTGATTACGGATTTTGGGTTTGCGAAACCGGATGAGTGTTTATGAATATATTTTTGACAGGTGCGACCGGCTATGTCGGTTCGGTCGTCGCTGAAAGATTAAAAGGCAAAGGTCACAAGATCGTCGGTTTGGCGCGCAATGATGCCGCCCAAATAAAACTCGTGGAAAGCGGGATCGAACCGGTGCGCGGCGAATTGAGCGACACGGAAGTTTTAAAAAACGCGGCGGGCGCGGCTGATGCGGTCATTCACACGGCGTTTAGTCATAACTTCGACGATTATAACGACGCCGTCAAGCTCGATCGCGAAGTCATCAAAACTTTCGGCGAGGCGCTCGCGCAGACGAATAAACCTTTGATCGTCACGTCGAGTTCGGCGGTTTTGGGCGACACGCGTTCGAATGAAGCGGACGAAGATTATCCATTTGCGGAAAATTCGCCGCGCCGCCAGCGCGGTGAAGCCGAGCGCGACGTGCTGCAGCTTTCATCGAAAGGCATTCGCGCGATCATTTTGCGGCTGCCGCTTTTTGTTTACGGGCGTTCGGGCAGTTCGTTCGTGCCGTTTGTGATCAATCAGGCGAAAAAAGAAAACTCGGCAAATTATGTTGAGCCCGGCGACCGGAAAGTTTCGGCGGTCCACGTCGAAGACGCGGCGGAACTTTATCTTTTGGCGCTTGAAACGAGCACCGCGAAAGGTCTCTATAACGCGGCGGCGGAAAGCGTTTCGTTAAAGGAAATAAACGAAGCGGCGGCGCGTCTGTTAAATATCAGGGCGCAAAGCATTTCGGCGGAAAAGGCACGCGAACAATTCGGAAAGATGTTCGATTTTCTTTCCATCAACAACCAGTTGGATTCGGCAAAAGCACGCAATGACCTGCGCTGGTCGCCGAATTCTTATCATTCGATCTTGGACGAGATCGAAAACGGTTCTTATCGAAAATACAAAAATTGAAAAAGGGGAAAATAAAATGAGTAAAAAGAAAGTTTGGTTTATCACGGGCTGTTCGACCGGATTCGGGCGCGAGTTGGCGAAATATTTGCTTGAAAACGATTACCGCGTCGTCGTCACGGCGCGTAACGCGGACAAAGTTGAAGATCTGGTCGAGATCAACCGCAAAAATGCACTCGCACTCAATTTAGACGTGACCGACAAAGCGCAGATCGCGCATACCGTGACCAAAGCCGAAGAGCATTTCGGCATGATCGATGTGCTGGTCAACAATGCCGGATTCGGTTATTTCGGCGCGATCGAAGAATCGGACGAGGCGGAAGTTCGCGCGATGTTTGAAGCGAATTTCTGGGGACTCGCGGAAATGACGCGCGCCGTTTTGCCGAAAATGCGCGAAGAAAAAAACGGGACGATCGTCAATATTTCGTCGATCGGCGGTTTGGTCGGTTTTCCGGGCGTCGGTTATTACAACGCGACGAAATTTGCGGTCGTCGGATTTTCCGACGCGCTCGCGAAAGAGGTCGCGCCGCTCGGAATTAAAGTAATGACGGTTGAGCCGAGCGGTTTTCGCACCGATTGGGCGGGACGTTCGGCGAATGAAGCGACCAATACGATCGCGGATTACGCGGAAACTGCCGGAGCCAATCAGTCGGCGATTCGCGGTTACAGCGGCAATCAGCCGGGCGATCCGGTGCGGGCGGCGAAAGCGATCGTGCAGGCTGTTGAGTCAGAAAATCCGCCGCTCAATCTGCTTTTGGGACGCGCCGCGCTGAAAAATGCGCGTTTGAAACTCGAAAGCTTGCGGCAGGATTTCGACGCCTGGGCGGAAGTTTCGGAAGGCGCAGATTTTCCGGAATTGGCGGCTAATTCCTGAATTATGGAGTTATACCGAGTTGCTTAAAAATGTAAGATAAAATTTAGCCGTGGACGAACGCGGACGAACGCGGATTTTTATTGATTTATCGGCGAAATCCGCGTTCATCCGCGGCGAATAAATCTTATTTTTTAAGCAACTCGGTATTACCAATCAGTAAATTGAGCGGTCGCGAATATCTTTGTTAAGCGGAGGTATTTGAATGAAATTCGGACTCGCTGTCGCTCGTTAGACTGATAATTTAGTTCAATATTTTGTGGGAAAGATAAAACAAGGACAAGGAGTAAAAAATGAGCAAGGAAAAAGTTTGGTTGATCACGGGAAGTTCGACGGGTTTTGGACGCGAATTAGCGGCAGAAGCGTTGGAACAAGGTTACCGAGTTGTCGCGACGGCGCGCCGGGCGGAAGTTTTGCAGGATTTGGTCGAAAAATTTCCCGAAACGGCGCGGGCGGTCAAATTGGACGTGACGAAGCCCGCAGAAGTTCGCGCGGCGATTGCCGAAGCGGTCAAGCAATTCGGGCGCGTCGATGTTTTGGTCAATAACGCGGGTTACGGTTTGATCGGCGCGATCGAAGAAGTCACCGACGCGCAGTTTCGGCATCAGTTTGAAACGAATGTTTTTGGCGCGGTCGATGTCATGAAAGCCGTTTTGCCGCAAATGCGCAAGCAAAATTCGGGTCATATTCTGAATCTGTCATCGGTCGGCGGTTTCGTTTCGTTCCCTTCGGCGGGTTATTACGCGGCGTCGAAATTCGCGCTCGAAGCGTTTTCCGAATCGCTTGCCGCCGAAGCCGCGCACCACGGAATCAAGGTCACGATCGTCGAACCGGGCGCGTTTCGCACCGATTTTAACGGGCGTTCGCTCGCCGTCGGCGAAAATCGACTGGCGGAACTTTATCCTTCGACCGACGGGTTTTTGGGTTGGCTGCAGGAAAACGACGGCAAACAGCCGGGCGATCCGCGTAAAGCGGCGCAGGCGATGATCAAAGCGGTCGAATCGGAAAACCCGCCGCTTCGTCTGCCGCTCGGACAGGACGCGATCGAAACGATCGAAGCCGAACTCGACAAAGTCAAAAACGACATCGCTCCGTGGCGCGAAACCGGCGTCGAAACGACTTTTCCGGGCATGAAAGCCTCGGCGATCGGCGGCTAATGGGGCGCGGAAAGACGCGCTGTCAAAGATTTTACGCGCGTCTTTCCGCCAATTTTAAGGAGTAATAAAATTATGCAAAAGCGAACATTGGGAAATGAACTGGAAGTATCAAGTATCGGTTTGGGCTGTATGGGAATGTCGGCTTTTTATTCGGGGCGCGACGACGCGGAATCGATCGCGACGATTCACCGCGCGCTCGAACTCGGCATAAACTTTCTCGATACGGCGGATATGTACGGACCGCACACCAACGAAGAATTGGTCGGCAAAGCCATCAAAGGCAAACGCGACGAGTTTGTGATCGCGACGAAATTCGGGATTCAGATGGACCTGAACGATCCGTCGAAACGCGGCATCAACGGCAAACCGGAATATGTCCGGCAAGCCGTCGAGGGAAGTTTGAAACGGCTCGGCATTGATTCGATCGATCTTTATTATCAGCACCGCGTCGATCCCGACACGCCGATCGAAGAAACGGTCGGAGCGATGGCAAAGCTCGTCGCGGAAGGCAAAGTCAAATATTTAGGACTCTCCGAAGCGTCGGCGGAAACCCTGCGCCGCGCCTCGAAAGTTCATCGGATCACGGCTTTGCAGTCGGAATACAGCTTGTGGACGCGCGATCCGGAAAGTAATGACGTGCTCACTGCGTGCCGCGAACTCGGCATCTCTCTGGTCGCTTATTCGCCTTTGGGACGCGGATTTCTGTCGGGTGAAATTAAGAAGTTCGAAGATCTCGCGGAAGACGATTACCGTCGTCAAAGCCCGCGTTTTCAAGGCGAAAATTTTGACAAAAATCTCAAGCTCGTCGAAAAGATCGAAGAGCTCGCACGTGAAAAAGAGGCGACGGCTTCGCAGCTTGCGCTCGCCTGGGTTTTAGCGCAAGGCGAGGACATCGTGCCGATTCCGGGGACGAAACGGCGCAAATATCTCGAACAAAACGCGGCGGCAGCCGACATCGAACTGAGCGCCGAAGATCTGCAGCGAATCGAGGAAGTTTTCCCGAAAGACGCGGCTTCGGGCGCGCGTTATCCCGAAGCGATGATGAAATCGGTCAACGCTTGAAATTTTATGGAAGAATATCTGCAACCGACCGAGTTTTTGAATTTTGATGATTGCGCGGTGCGCGAATTTGCCGAAACGAACACGGTCGGCGCGAAAACCGCACGCGAAAAAGCCGTCGCGCTTTATTACGCGGTGCGCGACGGCTTTCAATATAATCCGTATATTCTGGATCTGCGGCGCGTGGGTTTGAGGGCGAGCGATCTGCTGACGCGAAATCGCGGTTACTGCGTCGAAAAAGCGATTCTGCTGGCGGCGGCGGCGCGCGCCGTCGGCGTCCCGAGCCGGTTGAGTTTTTATATCGTCCGCAACCATATCGCGACCGAAAAACTCGAACGGGCGCTCAAGAAAGATTACCTTGTTTTTCACGGCGCGGCGGAAATGTTTTTGGACGGTGAATGGCTGAAAACGACTCCGGCATTCAATAAAAATTTGTGCCGGTATTTAAATGTCGAACCGCTCGAATTTGACGGACGCACGGATTCGATCTTTCAGGAATTTGATAAAGCGGGCAATGTTTTTATGAAATATCTGCACGATTACGGCGCGTTCGCCGATCTGCCGTATGAGCTTTATCTGGATGAACTGAAAAAACATTATCCGCATATTTTCGGTAATGAAAAATACACGAACGGAGATTTGGTTTACGATTTTACGAGTTAAAAATTATGAGTGAAAAAATAAAAGCATACGCGGCGAATGAGCCGCAGGGGAAGTTTGAACCGTTTGAATTTGACGCGGGCGTACTCGGAAACGAAGAGGTTGAAATAAAAGTCGCTTACAGCGGTCTGTGTCATTCGGATCTGTCAATGCTCAATAACGAGTGGCGGATGACGAAATATCCGTTTGTCGGCGGTCACGAAGCGGTCGGCGAAATCGTCGCGACGGGCGCGGGCGTCAAAGGTTTGCAGATCGGCGACAAGGTCGGTTTGGGCTGGAACGCGAAAACCTGCGGGCATTGTCAAAATTGTCTGTCGGGTTATCAGATCAATTGTCCGGAACTGGTCGGAACGATCGTCGGGCGGCACGGCGGATTTGCCGACCGCGTGCGCTGTAATTGGGATTGGGCAATTAAACTCCCTGACGCGCTCGATCTTGCGAAAGCCGGACCGCTTTTTTGCGGCGGCATCACGGTTTTCAATCCGTTCGTTCAGCTCGCTATCAAACCGACCGATAAAGTCGGCGTCATCGGGATCGGCGGACTCGGGCATCTTGCTTTGCAGTTTGCAGATTGTTGGGGCTGCGAGGTGACGGCTTTTACTTCGGATCTCTCGAAAACCGACGAACTGAAAGCGCTCGGCGCCGATTTTGTGGTCAATTCGCGCGATTCGGCGGAGCTTGAAAAATTGAAAGGCAAGTTCGATCTGATTCTTTCGACCGTTAATGTTTCGCTCGATTGGGGAAAATATCTCGACGCGCTCGCGCCGAAAGGACATCTGCACGTCGTCGGCGCGACGCTCGAACCGATTCCGGTCGTTTCGTTTCAATTGATCGCGAATCAAAAGTCGGTCTCGGGAACGGCAACGGGCAGTCCGTCGGTTGTTGCGACGATGCTTGAATTTTGTGCGCGGCACGGGATCGAAACCGTCACGGAAAACTATAAAATGTCGGAGATCAACGAGGCTTTTGAACATCTCGAAAGCGGCAAGGCGCGTTATCGGATCGTTTTGGAAAATGACTTTTAAGTTTGAATTCAAAAAATTATGAACGAACAATCATTTTGGGAAATAATCGAAAAATCCTGGGCAGATTCGCCGTCGCTTGATAAATTGCGAGCCGACGTTTTGGAAACGAATGATGAAGAGCTGCTTCAAGAGTTAAGTGAAAAGCTTGAAGACGAAATCGTTGAAAATTATCAAAAGAGTTTGCTTTTGCTTG
This sequence comes from Pyrinomonadales bacterium, assembly GCA_038330465.1. GTDB lineage: Bacteria > Acidobacteriota > Blastocatellia > Pyrinomonadales > Pyrinomonadaceae > JAFDVJ01. Next base: position 3,055 of record JBBQOA010000111.1, on the reverse strand, counting down.
ATAAAGAGGATTTCACAAAATTTATTCACATTTTGGAAGAAAAACTGTTCAAAATCGACCGCGAAGAAATTCAGAAATACACGGACGGCAGCGATGACGGGTTTTTGTATTGCAGGTGTTTTATCGTCGGAATGGGAGAAGCTTATTACAATATGGTGGATGATAAGCCTTCCGACGCGGCGATGGATTTGGAAGCGGAAACTTTCGGCTTTACAGCTTATTCGGTTTATGAAGAAAAATTTGGCGAGGAATTTGAACGATATTCAGTTCACTGCATTGAATCTTTTTCAAACAGTGACGGTTGGTAATCCTAACGGATATTTTATGGGTGAAAATAAATGAATGATGAAAAAATAGTTTTGGTCGCGCGTTTGAAAGTTAAAGAAGATTCGGTTGCAGAAGCCAAAGCGTTGGCTTTGCAGATCGTCGCCGATTCGCGCACCGAAGAAGGCTGCATCAATTATGACGTGCATCAGGCGATCGACGATCCGACGGTTTTTGTCTGGCACGAAACGTGGAAAGACAAAGCAGCTTTGGACGAACATTTTGAAAAATCGTATTTCAAGGAATTTTTTGCAAAGGTCGGCGAAATTGCCGCCGAACCGGCGCAAATTACGTTGACTAGAATGATCAGCGAGAAATAAACAACAAACAAGGGAGAAAAAATAATATGCCATTAAGAACTGCGGAAGCGGAATGGAAAGGGAATATAACGGAAGGAATCGGGAATTTAAAAGTCGGCAGCGGCGCATTTGAGGGCGAATATTCGTTTGCCTCGCGCTTTAGTGAAGAAGGCACGGCGGCGACCAACCCCGAGGAGCTTTTAGGCGCGGCGCACGCCGGTTGTTTTACGATGGCGCTTGACGGCGCGTTGACGCGCGCGGGCAAAGTGCCGACGCGGCTGCATACGACGGCGAAAGTTCGTCTGGACAAAGTTGATGGCGGTTTCGGCATCACAAAGATCACGCTTGAACTCGAAGGCGAGGTGCCGGATCTGTCGAAAGAAGAATTCGATAAAATCGCCCACGAAGCGAAAGCGAATTGTCCCGTCAGCAAAGCGCTTGCGGGAACGGAAATTGAATTGATAATTAAATAACGATCAGTTGAGAGAGCGGTCGCGGATAACTTTGATGCAATATTTTTCAAATTAAACAGACTCACGACCGCTCGCTCGACTGTTTACCAATAAACGAACATGAGGGAAGTAGAATATTTATTAGGAAATGATTTAAATGGCGCAACATCAGCCGTGGCTGAGAATATTTTGTCCGATGCCGAGATTTTGGATGTTTATTCGAACACGGTCGTCAGCGCCTCGAAAACCGCCAGTCCGGCGGTCGTCAAGATCGATGTCCAGAGCGTTCGGCAAAACGGTCGAAGCGGGCGCGGCGGCGGCAGCGGTTCGGGTTTTGTTTTTACGCCCGACGGCTACATTATTACGAACAGTCACGTCGTTCACAATGCCGAGCGGATGACCGTGCAGATGCAGGACGGCAATGTTTTTACCGCCGATCTGGTCGGCGACGATCCCGACACGGATCTCGCATTGATCCGCGTCGGGGCGAGCGTTAATTTGCCAGCGCTGAAATTCGGTACGTCGCACAACTTGAAGGTCGGGCAGATGGCGATCGCGATCGGCAATCCGTTCGGCTTTCAATATACGGTCACGGCGGGCGTCATCTCGGCTTTGGGAAGAAGCCTGCGCGCCTATTCGGGCAGATTGATCGACGACGTGATCCAGACGGACGCGGCGCTCAATCCGGGCAATTCCGGCGGACCGCTCGTCAATTCACGCGGCGAGGTGATCGGCGTCAACACGGCGACGATCGCGGCGGCGCAGGGCATCTGTTTTGCGATCGCCGTTGACACGGCAAAGTTTGTCGCGCTCAAACTTTTGCGTGAAGGAAAGATTAAACGCGGTTATATCGGGATCGCCGGACAGAATGTTTCGATCCCGCGCCAGATCGTTCGATACTACAATTTGGCGTCTGAAAATGGTATTCTGATAATTTCGATGGACGAAGGAAGTCCGGCGGCGGTTGCGGGTTTACGCGAAGGCGATATTATCATCGAATACGGCGGCAAAACGGTTTCGGGCATCGACGAATTACATAAGATTTTAACCGAGGAAGCGGTCGGGCAGCGGCAGCAAATAGTTATCCTGCGCGGAACGCGGAAATCGGAGTTTGAAATAATACCTTTGGAGAGAAAATAATTATGAGTGATTTTACAAAAGCAGTTAGCGATACGAGTTTTCAAGCGGACGTTTTAGGTTCTGACAAACCTGTTCTGGTTGATTTTTGGGCTGAATGGTGCGGACCGTGCCGCGTGATCGCGCCGACGGTCGAAGCCGTCGCCGAACAATTCAGCGAAAAGGCAATAGTTTATAAAATGAATGTGGACGACAATATGAGCGTCCCGCAGCAATACGGGATTCGCGGAATTCCGACGCTGATCTTGTTCAAAGGCGGACAGGAACAGGAACGTTATGTCGGCGGCAACATCAGCCGCGAAAAACTGGCGGAAATGGTCGAAAAATATGTCTAGGCGATTTCGGATTTAGGATGTCGGACCCGCGGATTTATCCTTAGTCAGACATTCCGGCTGACTGGATCGGCGATTGCGCCGAAACTGTTTTAAGCTGAAAGTTAAAAGACGAGTAATGAAATTTTATTGCTCGTCTTTTTTATTGTTCGAATTTGATCCCGCTATAGATATCTTCAACGGTTGTTTGAAAAGTGATCGAGGAAAATTCGACTTCATCTTCGGGCTGCGTATAGAAAAACGTCAGCCAACCGTCATTTTGGCGGCGATGGAGTTCGACACGCATTTCGTCCTGCCAGACGATCGCGTATTCTTGCAATGATTCGAGCATTTTATAAGCGATGAGTTTTTCGCGTTTGTCGGTCGATGCGGTTGACGGCGAGAGAACTTCGACGATCAGACACGGAAATTGAATTATATAATTCTCGTCTTCACGCTCGGTTTCACAGGTAATTACAGGGCTTTCCTATAAAAATTGAAAACAAGGTTGTAAACAGTTACTTTAAAGTTG
>JBBQOA010000110.1:0-10285 GCA_038330465.1 Pyrinomonadales bacterium | reverse complement strand
TTTGGGGATTTTCGTGACGTTCGGAATAAAGCTCGATTTCGTAACATCGGCGATGCCGAGCGTGACGAGCGGATTCGGGTCGCCCGATTGCGGATAATCGGTGTTTTCGACGCGCTGATCGGTAACGGTATCGTCGGTCAGAACGAATTTCGGGACGGGCGATTCGTCGGTGCGCAAAAAGGCGATGAATTTCGAGTTCGGCGACCACCAATAACCGCGTTTGTTGCCGCGCCCGTAGAGTTCTTCTTCGTAAACCCAATCGAGATAACCGTTGAGAATTTTCTCGGCGCCGTCGCGCGTCAGTTGTTTCTCTTTGCCGGTCGCAACGTCAACGACAAACAGATTCATTCCGCGCACAAAACTCACCCAGCGTCCGTCGGGCGAAAAATCGGGTTCGAGTTCTTCGTCCTTCATTGTGTCGGTCAAACGTTTGACCGTTCCCGCGCTCAGATCGTAAACCCACAGATCGTTGTTGTGATTGATCAAAACGGCAGTTTCCGCCGCGTTGAACTGCTGAAACGGCGATTGCCCGATTTGATTGGCTTCGTCGAGCGAAAAACCGCTCGTTTGCGTTAGAATGGACACGAATTTTTTCGTGTCATAAAGCGGCGCGGTTTGCCCACTGGCGGCATCGACCCGCAAAATCTGTCCGCCCTGAAAAACTTTATAAGCCCTGCCGTCTTTGGTCCAGCCGAGAATCTGCAGCGGTCTGCCCGAAAACGGGATGCGCTTTTGCGGGTCGTAAATATCATCGATCGAAAGCAGCTTGTCCTGCGCGGCGGCGAGCGAAGAAAAAACAAGGATCGCAATAAAAAGCCAGTATATTTTTTTCATATTTTTTAAGATCGGGAAAGAATTTGTTTGACGGAATTATAAACGAATTTAGTTTGAATGTGTTAATTACATACACTTGGATACCATTAAGAAATCCAATTCATTTAACAAAACTTGAATCTTAAGTTCAAATCAAAGAAGAGATCGGCGTCCCATTATCTTTCTTATACCGAGTTGCGTGAAAAAATAAGATTTATTAGCCGCGGACGAACGCGGATTTCGCCGATAAATCAGTTAAAATCTGCGTTCGTCCGCGTTCATCCGCAGCTCAATTTTATCTGACATTTTTACGCAACTCGGTATTATTTTCAACAGTCCAAAATCCAAAATCGTCAGGCTTTCGGATGCGCGCGGTCGTAAACTTCGATCAGTTTTTCCATCGAAACCTGCGTGTAGATCTGCGTTGTCGAAAGCCGCGCGTGTCCGAGCAGTTCCTGAATATCGCGCAGATCGGCGCCCGAATCGAGCAAGTGCGTCGCGAAACTGTGGCGCAAACTGTGCGGCGAAATGTCGCGGTTGATCTCGGCGCAGAGTTTGATGTATTTATCGACCATTCGCCCGACGCTGCGGGTCGTGATGCGCGTGCCTTGATAATTCAAGAAAACGGCTTGGTCGTCGCGTTCCGACGGCGGGCAATTATTCAAAAACGTCGCGCGCGTTTCGTTGAGATAAAACATCAGGGCTTGGAGCGCGGGTTCGCCAAACGGCAAAATGCGCTGCTTTTTGCGTTTGCCGGTCACGCGGACGAGCTTTTCGCGAAAATCGATGTCTTTCAAACTTAAGTTGACAAGCTCGCCGACGCGCATTCCGGTCGCGTAGAGAAATTCCAGAATGGCGCGATCACGCCGACCTAAATCGGTCTGCAAATCGGGCGTTTCGATAAAACGCACGGCGTCTTCCATCGAAAGATGTGTCGGGAGTTTCCGTTCAACCTTTGGCGTCGCAACGAGCTTTGCCGGATTATTTTCCTGGATGCCTTCGCGGACGAGAAACTGAAAAAATGTTCGAAGCGAAGCCAATTTCCGCGCGACCGAAGTTTTTTTATGATCGCCGTGCAAGTCTGCCATCCATTCGCGGATCGTCAAATGATCGATCTCCGCAACGGGAATGTCGGAAACTTTGCCTTTGGTGAGCAAATGATCGCGAAATTGCTCCAAATCGCTCGAATAATTTCGCAAAGTGTGCGTGCTGACATTCCGCTCGTAGCGCAGATGTTGGAAAAATTGTTTCAAGAGTTCTTCAAGCATATCGGAAAATAGACAACGGAAAATTGAAAATCGATAATTTTAAGTCTTCCGGCATTATCCATTATCCATTATCCATTATCAATTTCGCTTCGGGACGTAATAACCTTTTCTCGTTCTGACCGTCAGATTTTGGCGCGTTTTGACCGCGAGCGAGATCGTCCGGAATTCGCCGCGTTTGTCCGCTTCGTTTTCGGGATAATAGCTCAAAATATATTGCTGCGCGAGTTCGGCGGAGATTTGCGTGAAGGCGCGGTCGAGTTCGTCTTCGTCGATCGGCGAATAGACCGCGCCGCCGGTCTGTCCGGCAAATTCCTGCATTCTTCGTTCGGCGGCAAGCTGTCGGAGATTGGCGCTGCCGCCGCGCTGTCCGGTGCGTTTGTAATTTTCGAAATCGGTTGTTTTGACGACGTAAACCTGACAATTGGCAAGCTGCAAAGCCTTCAAAGCACCATCAAAAGTCGCGTCGCTGACCGTATCGTCCCCGTCGGAAACGATCACGATGACGCGTCTGCCCTGCACATCTCGGAGATAATTTGCGGCTTCGATAATTCCGTCGAGAAGCGCGGTCGCGCCTGCCGGCTGCACAAAATTTTCGATTGCCTGAACGAGCGCGGAAACGTCTTTCGTCAAAGGCTGTTCAAGGCGTGAAACGGTCGCGACGCTAAATAGCGCGACCAGATCTTTGTCGGGACGAATGACGCGGCGAAAAAATCGGACGGCGGCTTTTTTCTCGAACTCGCGGGCGATCGTCACGCTTGACGAATTATCGAAAAGAAGGGCGAGCCGAACGGGCGTTTCCGAACGCGAAAGTTCGTCGATCTCGACTGTTTTGCCATCAATTTCGAGCAAAAAATCATCGAGTTTCAAACCGCCAACAGTCTGCCCGCGCGCATCGAGAACGGACGCCGGAATCGGCACGAGATTCGATTCGACCTTGATCACCTCGTTGTCATCGTCAATTTTCGATTTCAGCGGCGGAGTCGGCGAAGAGTTTGGGTCAGCCGATGTTTTTTCGGTCGGATTATAGCTTCCGAGAATCCGCTTCGGAGTCGGCGACGGCGACGGCGTTTCGGATGGTTTATTGCGTCCGCTTTGCGCGAAAATCCCCGCCGCAAAAATCAGAACCAAAATTGTCAGTAAAACTTTATGAACCATACCAATCCAAACCGTTCGGTAAACTTTGCGGCGAAAATTCAAAATGAATGACACGCCGGTTTTTCGGAATCATTCCGGCGGACGAAGAATGTAAAATTAACGGGCGCATTATTAAACAGTCGCCTTTTTTGACGCTGCAAAGACACGTTTCGTTTGCCCGCCGCCAAGAATTAATTTCTGCCGCGCTCAAACGTCCGCTTTGATGCGACCCTGAAATGACCTTTAACGCGCCGTTCATTTCGTCCGCGTCGTCAAGATGAAACCGCAGCGTCAGCATTTTTTCTAAGATCGCAATCGGCGGCTGAACGTGCTGAATTTCGGCTTTTCGTGTCCAGACGGAAAAGCCTTCGGTTTCGCGCTTTTCTTTAACGGCGATCGTCAAATCCTGATGCCACGGCACTTTCCAATTCGCTTCGGCAGTTTTGTCAAAGAAAATTGCGCGAACGACTTTGGCATTTTGACCGAGAACATCTTCGGCGATTTTATTTACTAATTTGCTTTGCGAAAATTCACGAATCTTTGGCGAAAGTGCGAGCAAATTTCTGACCCCGTAAACCGCTCCGTTTTTTCGGCTGACGGAATTTGCAGGCTTTAATTTCGATATTTCGGTTATCAAACGCGAAACGGTTTCGGCATCGAGAACATTTTCTAAAACTGCGAAACCATTTTGCTCAACGTCGGCAAACCTCATAAAACTTACTGCCAATTCGGCGGTGTGTTGCCGAATTGCCGATAATTTTGCCCGTCAAATGAAGCTTTGACCGATTCACGCGTTAACGTAATGATCGTAAAAACCCCGAGCACCGTGCCAAACGGAATAAGCGCACAACTGATGCAGGCAACCACAAAACAAAAGTTATAGCTCTTTCGTTTTGAAAGATTGCGACCGTTTTTGAAAAGCAAAATTCCGACCGTCAGGGCAATCACCGCAAACGCCAGTCCGATAACCACGAACATCCCGCCAAAAATGCCGCCGATCACTTCCGGCGACGGTTCGCCGGGGCGACGAACGTCACCACCGGAAATAATCGCCCCACCGACGAAAACACCGATTATCACGTAAAACATCCCGTACAAAAACGGAATGAGACATAATCCAGACAGAACGTAATGGAAAATAGACAGCATATTCAAATGTTCCGAATCTTGATTCGCTTGACGATTCATATTTTTTTCTCCTTATGTAAAAATCAATTTCGCGCCGGCGATCACCAGACCGAATGCCAGAACGCGCCGCAAAACGAGTGAATTAAAACGATAGCTTCCCAATGTCGAACCGATAATGCCGCCGATGACCGCCGCAATTATCCAGACGTAAACGGTTGCGGGAAGTTTCAAAACCTGCGCGTAATTTCCCGCTAAGCCCGAAATCGAATTAACGAGAATAAAGAGCGCGGAAATTCCCGCCGCTTTTTTTGTTTCCGTCCAATTCATCAAAAGCAGGATCGGCGTCAGAAAAATTCCGCCGCCGACGCCGACGAGTCCCGAAACAAAACCCAAGATCGCGCCGATCAGCAGACAAATCCAAATTGACGGCGCCTGCGGTTCGCGTTCCGATTTCAAATTGATCGCGAGCCGAATTGCCGCGATCACCAGCGTGATGCCGAGAATTATCTTGTAAATGGTCGTCGGCAGATGAATCATTCCGCCGAGAAAAGCGAGCGGGATCGACCCGAGCGCAAAGGGAAGAAAGATTTTCCAGTCGAAATGTTTGGCGCGATAAAATTGAACAAAAGCGATCGATGCGACAAACAAATTAAGGATCAAAGCCGTCGGGCGCGTCACTTCGGGCAGAATTCCGAACAAAGCCATCATCGCCAGATAACCCGACGCGCCGCCGTGTCCGACCGACGAATATAAAACCGCGACCGTCAACAATGCCAAGATAATGCCGATTTCAATACTCATTTATCTCTTTGATTTAAAAGCCTTTATTCCGAGAAAAACCGTCAGCCCGACAAATATCGTCCCCATCAAGATAAACAAAAAAAGATGCAGCACGCCCTGCCAATTAAAATTTCCTTTGAGCAATTCTCCGATCTGTAAAATTAATCCGAAAAAAATCATAAAGCCGTAGCACGCCGCGCGCCGATTCCGCTCAGCCATTCGTCCCAATCTTTGAGCGCGAGCGTGACCTGCACCGAGTGCCGTTCGCGTTTGTTTCGGTATTTTTTTCTGAGTTCGACCGACGCCGGCGCGAGCAGTCCGAACGTGATATTGACAGGCTGAAAATTCTTTGTTTCGACATTTGAAACATAGCGGCAAAGCGCGCCGATCGCCGAGGTTTCGGGCGCAATGATCAAATCTTCGTTTCGCGCGAGTTTGACCGCATTTAATCCGGCGAGCCAGCCTGTCCCGACCGATTCGAGATAGCCTTCGACGCCCGTGATCTGTCCGGCGAAAAAGAGTTTCGGCTCTTTGCGCGTCTGCAAAGTCGCGTGCAAGATCTGCGGCGAATTGATAAAAGTATTGCGGTGAATCTGTCCGTATTGCAGAAAATCCGCCGTTTCGAGTCCGGGCACAAGCTGCAAAACGCGCTTTTGTTCGCCGTATTTCAAGTGATTCTGAAAACCGACCAGACTATAAGCGTCAGCCATCAGATTTTCCTGCCGTAATTGAACAGCCGCGTAAGGTTCTCTGCCGGTCGAAGGCAGCGGCAAACCTTTCGGCTTCATCGGACCAAAACGCAAAGTATCGATTCCGCGCCGCGCGATTTCTTCGATCGGCAAACACGACTCAAACCATTTTGTATCTTCAAAGCGCTTTAAAGGAACAGATTTCGCTTCGACAAGGGCGTTATAAAAAGTTTCGTATTGCTCTTTATCCATCGGACAATTGACGTAATCGTCGCCGCCTTTGCCGTAGCGCGCGGCTTTGAATGCGATCCGCATATCGATCGAATCTGCGGCGACGATCGGCGCGATCGCGTCGTAAAAATAAAGCTGATCGTCGCCCGTAAATTTCATTATTTCGGCGGTCAAAGCTTCGGACGTAAGCGGTCCGGTCGCAATGACCGTGATCTCATCCGCGTTGATAGTTTTGAATTCTTCGCGGACGATCTCGATGTTTGGATGGGCTTCGATGCGCTGCGTGATGAGTTCGGCAAACTTTCCGCGATCGACCGCGAGCGCCGCGCCCGCCGGAACTTTCGTCGCCGCCGCCGCCGCCATCACAAGCGAGCCGCCGCGCCTCAGTTCTTCTTTCAAAAGATACGGCGCGCTTCCGATTTCATCGGATTTCAGAGAGTTTGAGCAAACAATTTCAGCCAGCAGATCAGTGCGGTGCGCGGGCGTTTGTTGGACGGGACGCATCTCGTAAAGCCGCACGCGGGCGCCCATTTCAGCCGCCTGCCACGCCGCTTCGACACCTGCCAGACCGCCGCCGATTACATTTATTTCTTTCATAATGTTTGAAATTTTACTTTATCATATTGAAATAAGTTGGTGAAGATTTTAGGAAAAAAGCGTCGGTTGCGCGACATTCCAATCCGTTAATTCGACAACCTCGCAGCCGCGCCGTTCGAGTTCGCTTTTGACGACGCGGCGATGGCAATTTTCCGGTTCTTCGCAGGCGCACATCAAAATGACATTAGTTTCCCACGATTCGATCAAGCGAATGCCGATCTCAAGATTGTGAATTTGAATGCCGCCGGTTTTGTAATTTCGATTGCCGAGCTGTGAAACGTGTCGATAACGATTTTTGAGGAGCAATTTGAGATAATCGCGGCGCCATTCGAGATGCCGCGAAACGGGCGCGAAACGAATATCGGCGAGCACCGCTTCGTGAAAATCAAGCAGCACCGGAAGCTGCCCGACCTCTTTGCCCCGATAACCTGTCGTGAAAAATTTCATACAATCTCAGGTGTATTTTACATTAAACCCGGATTGAAAGTTACGGAAAAAAGAAATGGGACGCTGAACCCGCGCGGATCAGGCTGATCTATTTTTAAAATTTATCTGCATTAAGCCAATTTTTCGGCTAATTTTTGTAAACCGTCCGATTCGATTTCGAGCGGAACTGTCAGCGCATTGTAAAATTGTTCGAAAGCATTGAGCGCGAGAATTTCGACGATTTCCGTTTCGTTGAAATGTATCTTGAGTTCCGCGAAGTTTTCGTCCGAAACTTTTCTTTCAGTGCTGTATTGCCGGATAACGGCGAGCACGGCGCTTTCTTTTTCGGTAAAAATGTTCGATTTCGATTTGTCGCGGCTCACCAGCGCGACGAATTTTTCCGTGCCGATCTTTCCTTTAACGGCTTGCGCGAGCGCGATGTCCTGACAAAATGAACAGCCGTTTTCGGTTGCCGCCGCGATTTTTATCAAAAGACGTAGTTCAGGCGCGAGCGAATTTTGTTTTTCCTCAAATTTGGCGATCTTCATCGCAAACTGCAAAAGCGGAAACTTGCGCGCATAAATCACTTTGAGCGGCATCAGAACCTTGCCGAACTGCTTTGCGGAAAACCAGTAAGCTATTTTCATTAAAGGATTTGACGGTTTTTCGATGGCTTCCAATCTCATATATTTTCCTTTTTCGTTTTCAGAAACGCGGCGGCAAACAGCAATCCGAGAATCAGATCGATCGTCGCCGCCCCGACCATCACAGGCGCGACGCGTTCAAGCGCAAACAGCGCGTAAACGGCACTCGCAAAACTGAATTTTTCGATCATCGACGGAATCATCATCGCGCGATATTTTGCGGGATCGCGGGCGACGATCAAAAACACGACTTGAAACGCCAACCCGACACCGATGAATCCGTAAAAATATTCGGGATGCGTGATCGCAGGCGGAAAATCGCGCCCGTTTTTGGCTTCGAGAAAATACTGCGGAAGCAATGCTAAAAGTCCGTAAATTCCGGCGACGTAAAATGTATATTTGGCAAATTTCATGGCTTTTTAAATAAATTTTTCCCCGTAACAGCTGTCGGACGTGCCGATTTTTGCCGCGTCGGGATTTGTATTCTCCGTCTGCCGGGCAAAAACATTCCCCAACAAAATCAAAATGCTCAGCGTCAATATAAATATTTTTCTCATACTTTTTGAATTTATCAGATAAACACCAAAGATCGGGCGTTTATGACAAACAATTTATTTGACCGCATTTTTCCACGTCGCGAGCGCGGCTTCCAAATCTTTGTCGGAAGTATTTTCGAGTTTCAGTTTCCAGATTCCCGCCGCGACTTCCCTGTCAACATAGATCGAACGAAACCACGCATTCGCTTCGGGCGTCTTCGTCAGGTTTTTGCTGACCGTCACGCCTTGGTCGTTAAAAAGCGTCGCCGAAATTTCATTTGAAGCCATAAATGTCAGACCGAAATTCTGCGCCGCCGCGACCGGAATCTCGATCTCGACGCTCTGTTTCGGCGCGAGCTTGACCGACTTTAAAAAATCCGGCTTGTAAAGATCGTCAGAGATGCCGAAATTCAATCCGTCCGTGATCGTCTGCGGTTCCGATCTGAAAGCCGCCTTGACAAAATTTGCGCCGAAATTATTTTGTCCGGTCCGATTCGGCAAAGACGGCATTTCGGGATTGTGATCGCCGCGCGGTCCGATCGCGAGATGCGGTTTGACGAAATCCGAAAAATCTTTGGTGCCGGTCAATTCCGTGTGAATACTTTTTGACTGCGCGGTGTCTTTGACAGTCCAAACCGCCGACGGAACGGAAACAAAACCGTCATTCCATTCGATCTGTTTACACATCGTCGGCAGCGGATTTCCTGCGAGCGATGAAAATTTCACGCCTTTGCGGTTGTAATTGATGCGGTTGAAATCGGCGACGTAGCTTTGCCGCAACTGGCGCAGAGCATCGTAGCCGAACGCCAGCCACATCACATCGGCGCAGGGCGAACCTTGATTCGGCGTGCCGAGCATTACGAGATGCGCGATTTGCGGGCGACCGTCGTCGTAATTCGGCGGCATAATTTGATGAATATAATAGCGCGCGATCAATCCGCCGATCGAATGCGCGACGATATCGACGTGCCACGCGTTGCGGTCTTCCTGCGCATATTTAAGATAACTTTCGAGCGCGTACGAATTTTCGCCGATCGACTTGGTATTGGCAGTCGAAAGAAAGCTTGTGCCCGTGTCCATCACGCCTTTTTCCGGTTTTTCGCCGACCGGAAACGCCTTCCAATCGTAGCTGTGCGAAGTCGTCAAAATATTCTGCCACGTTTCAAACTGTTTCCAATCCGTCCAAACTCCGTGAACGAGCACGACCGGTTTCGGCGCGATCTTCAGGTTTTTGGTCATTTCGTCCGCCTTTTTATAATCTTCCCAAACTTCCGCCTTGATCCGCTGAACGAGCCGCGGACGCCCGTCGTCAAACCACGCGTAACCGCTCGAATCCCAAAGCATCTCGACTTCGCGTTCTTCGCCCGGCTCGAGACGGATCGAAAAAGTTTCGTCCTTGAGCGGCAGATCGGGTTTCGCGCCGTCCCATTTATCGCCTTTGTATGTTTCTTTAAGAAAAACCTCGGCAAACTTCGTTTCGCCCGAAGCGTTTAAAACCTTTGCTTTGATCTTGACCCAATTGCCGTCGATCGTTCCTTTTTGTTCGACGATCTCCTGCCAATCGTTCCAGTTCGGAAACTTCATATCTTCAAATTTGAGATCGGTAATTCTTAAAGGCGCGCCGCATTTTTGCAGGTTCCAGGTAATTGTTTCCGTCACATCGCCGGGCGTTTTGAGCGAATAACTGCCCGAAATTCGGTTCGGATCCGAAGGATTTACGCGCGTTGTGCCGTCGCTTGTCAGCGAATGACCGTCGATCGAAGTTTCGGTCGCCGGCAGATTGAAATTTTTGCCTTCCTTCGGCGTGCATTGTCCGCTGAAACTCGATGTTTGCGAGCCCGAAACCTTTCCTTTGATCGGCGGCAAACCGACGCTGACCGCGTATGTTCCGTCAGCATTGACGCCGACATTGACGTTTGCTTCGACGGTCGCGTTTCCCGACATTTCCGTTTTCGAAGTGGAAGTTCCGGTCATTTCCTGCCACGATTTTTCGCGGTCGCACGAATTTTTTTCCTTGCCAACGACCGTTTCGTTCGAGG
>JBBQOA010000109.1:0-10287 GCA_038330465.1 Pyrinomonadales bacterium | reverse complement strand
GCGGCGAACACGTCCTCGGCGGAAACATTTTGGCGCGTCAGCGCGGCACGAAATGGAAACCCGGCAAAAACGTCGGACGCGGCAAAGACGATACGCTGTTTGCTTTGATCGAAGGTTTCGTTAAATTTGAAAACAAAGGTCAGAAAGGCAAATTCATCAGTGTTTACGCGGAAGGTGCAAAAGAATTAGAACCGAAAACTGCATCGGTTTAACGGTAATTTTTTTTTGCATTGTTTTAGATTTTAATAAGATGCCGATATTGGTAGGTAGCCAATATCGGCATCTTTTAGTGTTTAATCTCAAGGTAAATTTCTGAAATAGTAAAGATTATAAAAATACTTTCGACGAAAAATCGGTGAAAAATCACTTAATTCTATCTTTTTTTTCGATTTAAAAATTTTTTTCGCACCCAGTTTTGAGAGTTTTACACAAGTCTTTATGAATTTAGTTAAAATTACTTAAATTTTTAAACTCTGTCTTAAAAATACTTGAAAAGTTTTCCACAGCTTTTTCCACAGATTGATAGAAAAGTTTTCCACAGATTATTAAAAATCATCCCGTAAAATATGGGCAAAACTTAAAGTATTTTCTACTTGACTTCGGAAAAAACGGGTGTAGAATCCATTCATAAGTCAAAACATTACGGTGTTTTGACCGATACAAGGAGAGGTGAGCAGAGCGGTGACGCTATGTTTGAGAGCAATGACAGACGGAACGGAGTTGCTATTACGCCTTGGATCGAAGCCGAAAGGCTTGCTGAGAAAAAGTTGAAAAACTTTTTCAGGTTGTTCGGATAAAAACGAATAACGCCTTTTGGCAAGGAACCACCGAAAGGGAGCAAAAGCCGCTCACGAGCGAAAGCTCATTGTGAGCCTCGTTGCCGGGAACGTAACCGGCGGTGGAGGAAAAGCCACCCCAACAAAAACCTATCGGCACAGTAATTCGAGAGAATTACAGCAAATTGTGAAAACAAATTGTGGGCTGACCGGAAAAACGCTCGCCGCGAGCATTTTCGGAATACAAAAAAAACCGGCAAATCGAACGTGTACATGCGAGATTTGCCAACCTGATTCGAATACTTCGGTATTCAAATAAGGAAAAAGAGAAAGGTGTTATTTTGAGAGATCAAAATAACACCTTTCTCTTTTTCAACAGCATCTCTTCTTTTGCTAACTTGTCCTAGAAATTCTACAATCAAAGGTTATGTTTATTGACCGCGTAAAAATTAGAGTAAAGGCAGGCGATGGCGGAAACGGCGTGACGGCTTTCAGGCGCGAAAAATTTGTTCCGCGCGGCGGACCTTCGGGCGGCGACGGCGGCGATGGCGGAAGCGTCTGGCTCGAAGCGACCGAAGGCTTAAATACGCTGCTTCATCTGCGCTACAATCCCGAACACAAAGGCGAACGAGGGAGACACGGCGAAGGTTCGAACCGTCACGGCAAAGAAGGCTTTGACGTGACGGTCAAAGTTCCGATCGGGACGCAGATTTTCGATGTCGAATCGGGCGATCTCGTTTTTGATTTTACCGAAGCCGGACAAAGGTTTTTGGCGGCAAAAGGCGGCAAAGGCGGTTGGGGAAATCAGCATTTTGCAACCCCGACACGCCGCGCGCCGAAGTTTCACTACACCGGACGCGAAGGCGAAGAAAAAGAATTTCAGCTCGAACTGAAACTGATCGCCGATGTCGGACTGGTCGGTTTTCCGAACGCCGGAAAATCGACCTTGATCTCGGTCATTTCCGCCGCCAAACCAAAGATCGCCGATTATCCTTTTACGACGCTCGAACCAAATCTCGGCGTCGTCGATCTCGGCGATTTTAATACTTTTGTCGTTGCCGATATTCCCGGATTGATCGAAGGCGCATCGGAAGGCGCGGGACTCGGCGACCGATTTTTGCGGCACGTCGAGCGCACCAAACTGATGCTTCATCTGGTTGATGTTTCATCGCTTTCCGAGCGCGATCCGGTCGAAGATTACGAGATCATCAACCACGAACTGGCAAACTACGACGAAAATTTAGCGACCCGCCCGCAGATCGTCGTCGCGACCAAGCTCGACGCGCTCGACGATCCCGAAAGATTGGAAATGCTCCGCGCACGCGCCGCCGCCGACGGCAAAGAATTTTTGGCAATTTCGGCGGTGACGAATCTCGGAACAAAAGAACTCGTTTCGGCGGTCGCCAAAAAATTGCAGGATATTCGGCAAACGGAAATTGAGCTAAGCGAACAAACGGATGATCAAGAATCTTTTTGAGATGCGGATGAACGACGGTTCGCGGCATTTTGTCGATCTGGCGGAAGCCGTCTTCTTTGATGATTTTGCCGACCACGTCGAAAAACTCAAAGGCGCGGAAATTACCGAATTCATGACCGACGGCGTTTTGGAAATGTGGCTCGAATTCGATTTTCGCGGACAACAGTTTTCGGTCAATAATCAATTCGGCGATTATTGGTTTTTTATCCGCGACCCGAATTGTGCGGACGAAATTTTGCTCGAAGTGATCGGTCATTTTCGGAAACTTTTGGAAAAATGAAGCCAAAGCATCTGGAAAAATGGGAAAAAATACGAGCCGCAGGAAAAAGAAAATTTATCCTGATAAATGGCGGCTTGATTCTCGGTTTGATAGGCTATGGAATAGTCGGTCAGATTTTTATGATTACCATAAATTTCATAACAAACGATTATAACTTTTCTTTTTTCGACACACAATTTCTGTTCGATTTGATCTCCAGACTTGTCAGTGCCTTCCCGATGGGTTGTCTTTGGGGATGGATAATGTGGAAAATCACCGAACAAAATTATTTGAAAGCTGAACGAAATTAGAAATGAAACGAATTGCATTTTACGGCGGCTCGTTTGACCCGCTTCATAACGGACATTTGACGATCGCGCACGCGCTTTGCAAACAGTTTGAACTCGATGAATTCGTTTTCATTCCCGCTTTTCACGCGCCGCATAAAAAGGACAAACGCCCAACTTCGGCGTTTCACCGGTTTGCGATGCTTGCGCTGGCGACCAATGATGAAGCAAAAATTAAGGTTTCAAAAATGGAACTCGATGTTCCGGAACGTCCTTATTCGGTCGAAACTTTGACAAGATTGAAAACCGAACTGACCGATGTCGAGATTTTTTTCGTGATGGGCGCCGATTCGTGGGCTGAAATTACGACGTGGCGCGAATGGGAAAAGGTTTTGACAATTGTCAATATCATCGTCGTTACGCGTCCCGAATACGAGATCGAATTCGCGCACGTGACGGACGAGATCAGAAAACGGATCATTGATTTGAGAAAAGAGTTTCCCGCAAAGGCGCAGAGCCGGCAAGGAAACGAAAAATCCAAATTCCAAATTCCAAATTCCAAAATTTTCATCACGGATGCCGTCCAAATCGATGTTTCGGCGACGGAAATCCGGCGGAAGATCAAGGAAAACACAAACGATTGGCAACAAGATGTGCCGAAAGAGGTTGCAAAATACCTCGAAAAATATCAGATTTATAAATGATGGAACAAACACAGGAAAAAACTTTACAGCGCGAAACCATTTCGATTGAAATTGAACAAAACTCGACGCCTTTTGCGGAACTCGACGAAAGTATCAAACTTGCCCTAACTTGTGCGAGCGAGAAAAAAGCATTTGCATTGGTCGGGCTTGATTTGCGCGAAATCGCCAGTTTCACGGAATTCTTTATTATTGCAAGCGGTTCAAATCAGCGGCAAGTGCAGGCGATTTGCGACGAAATTCAGGAACAACTCAAAGCGCAGCTGAAATCAAAACCCATCCACATCGAAGGCTACAGTTCAGCCGAATGGGTTTTGCTCGATTACGGCGACTTTATAATTCACGTTTTCGAACAAAAAGCGCGCGAATTCTACGATCTCGAAAGATTGTGGCGCGACGCGAAAAAAGTTGAATTGCCGGAAAATATTTAAACCGCAAGCACATAAAGAACAGGAAATTTTTTATGCGCTTGCGATCAATAAATTATGAAATTTCGCTTTCTTTGGGTCGGCAAAACAAAAGACAAAAATTGGCGGGCGTTGCAGGAAGAATATCTCGCGCGCCTGTCGCATTTTGTAAAGTTTGAAATCGTTGAAATTAAAGACAGCGGCAAGGAATTTGAAGGCAAACTAATTTTGGAAAAGCTGAATCAAAGCACATTCGTCTGTATTTTGGACGTGAAGGGACGCTCGATTTCTTCGCACGATTTAGCCGCCAAATTGGAAAATTGGCAAAATCGAGGACTAAAAGAAGTGACTTTTGTGATCGGCGGCGCCGAAGGCATCGCGTCTGAGGTTGTCGAAAGGGCGGATAATAGTTTATCCTTGTCGTTTCTGACCTTTACGCACGAAATGGCGCGGGTCGTAATGTTAGAACAACTTTATCGAGCATTTACAATTATAAAAGGGTTTCCATATCAAAAATGAGTGAATTGAATTTAAAAGACATTAAAGAAAAACTTATCGCCGAACGCGAGGGTCTTTTGAAAAAACTGAAAGAAAACGATCTTTCGGTTGACGATTCCGAAACGCCGGATCCGGTCGATCTGGCAGTCAGGAATTATTCCAAAAACTTGATGCTGGCGGTTTCTGAAAACGATAGCCGCCAATTAATTTTGATCAATGAGGCACTTGAGCGTATCGATGATAAAGAATACGGCTTGTGCCAGAATTGCGACAAAGAAATTAATCCCAAACGGCTCGATGCGATTCCGTGGGCGCGTTATTGTTTGAGTTGTCAGGAACTTGTCGAAAAAGGCTTATTGGAAGAAGATTAGCAAAGTGAAAAAGTGAAAAAGGTTAAAAGTGAAAAGGTATAATTCCGACTTTTTCACTCTTTCACTTTTTCATCTTTTCACTTTTTTTATGCTTCAGAAAATTTACGATTCCCTCTTAACACTCGCTTATCCTCAAATCTGTCAGGTTTGCAAAGAATCTGTTGAAAATTCAGCCGACGGCGTCGTCTGCCGAAAATGCTGGCGAAAAACGCGTATTTTCGAAGGAAACGAAACACTCTGCGCCAAATGTTCGGCATTCCTTCAGGAAAAACCTTCAAATTATCAAACTTTTTGTCATCTCTGCGACGAGCATTTTTATGATTCGGCGCGCGCCGTCGGACTTTATGAAAACGGTCTCGCGGCTTCCGTTCTCTTTCTCAAACGCGAGCCTTTTGTCGCCAAACATCTGAAAAACCTTTATGTTTCCGCTTTTGAAAATTCACCATTTCAGGATTCGACCGTCATCATTCCCGTGCCGCTTTCAAAAAAACGTCTTTTGGAACGTAACTTTAATCAAGCGGAAATTTTGGCGGAAATTTTATCTAAGCCGACGGGTCTGAAAATCGACAAACAAAGCCTTGCGCGAAAAATTCATACGCCGCTGCACCGCGCCGCAATGGACCGGCGCGCGCGCGAATTAACGGTTGAAAACGCTTTTGAAGTAACGCGACCGAAGCTTATCAAGGGCGAAACAATTCTGCTCATCGACGACGTTCTCACATCCGGCGCGACAACTTCCGCCTGCGCCAAGATATTAAAGAAAAAAGGTGCGGACAAGGTTTATGTGCTAACCATTGCCCGCGCGATTTGAGTCAATTACGAATTACGAATTTCAGAGAAAAAGTCTGAAATTCGTAATTTTAAATTCGTGATTGATTTAAGGTGCGTCATAAGTCGGCGCGGGCAAATCGCCGTTTAAGCCGAATTGCGTGATCAGGAAACTACCGTTCGAGCTTCTGACGACATACCAAACGCCCGTTGACGGTCGGAAAACGCCGATGTCGTCTTTGCCGTCGCCGTCGTAATCGCCAACGACCGGAATGTCGCCGCTGATTCCCCAATTCGTTATTTGAACCGCCCCGTTCGAACTTTGCAAGACATACCAAATGCCATTACGGAAAACTGCCTGATCGGTTTTGAAATCGCCGTCGAAATCGCCCTGCGCCGTCACGTCGCCGCTCGCGCCGAAGGCAACCGCGCCGAATGAACCGTTATTACTGTTTAAGCGATACCAAACGCCGTTACTCGGTCGAAACAGCGAAATGTCATATTTGCCGTCGCCGTCAAAATCGCCCGGTGCCGGAATGTCGCCGTTTAAGCCGAACTGCTGAACGTCCGCCGCGCCGTTCGATGAATTCAAGCGATACCAAACGCCGGTTGACGGTCGGAAAACGGCAAAATCGGCTTTGGCGTCGCCATCGTAATCGCCGGCGACAGGAATGTCGCCGTTTGCGCCGAATTGAACGATGCCGACCGTATTGTCGCTGCTGCGATAGTGATACCAAACGCCCGTTGACGGTCGGAAAACGCCGATGTCCGTGATGTTGTCGCCGTCAAAATCTTCGGGTGTCGGCAGATCGCCGGCGGCGCCGAAGCCTTGGATCCGATACGTATTGTTCGAACTGTTATTGACATACCAAACGCCGGTCGAGGGACGAAAAACGGAAACGTCCGTTTAGAAATCGCCGTCGAAATCCGCCGATGCTTTCGCGCGGACGATCCTGTCGATCTGCCCGTTCGAGTAGTTAACGTAAACCTCACCGTCTTCATCTTCGCCAAACGAAATCACGTTGCGCGGCGTGTCTTGCAGCAAAATTTGCTGTGCGCCGTCCCAGCGCCAGATCTCGCCCGTACAGTAATCAGCATAAACGTAGGCGCCGTTCGGCAAACTTCCCTGCGCGCCGCGATAGACATAACCGCCCGTAATCGAACAGCGTCCCGCCGTGTGTGAATACTGAAAGATCGGCATCGTGTAATTGGTCGGCGTGCAAAGCGTCGGATCATTGCCCGTGCAAGTGTTTCCTTCATAAACACGCCAGCCGTAATTTGCGCCGCCGTTGATAATATCAACTTCTTCGATCGAGCCTTGTCCGACATCCGCCGCCCAAAGCTGATTCGTACCGCCGCGGTCAAACGACCAGCGCCACGGATTGCGCATCCCGACCGTCCAGAGTTCCTGACAAGTATTACCGGCGGTCGTGCTTCCGGTGTCGCACCGCGTCGTGTTGATGCCGGTGAACGGATTCGTCGGCGGAATCAAGTAAGCATTCGGCGAACCCTGCGGAATATTGACATCGATCCGCAGCATTTTGCCTAACAGTTGCGACGGATTTTGTGCCCGCGCGCCTGGATCGTTTGCCGAACCGCCGTCGCCCGTGCCGATATATAAATAACCGTCAAGACCGAATTCGATCATTCCGCCGTTGTGGTTTGAAAACGGCTGCGGAATCGTGAACAGAATCCTTTCGGTCGCAATGTCGCCCTGATTAGAGCTGCCCGTCCCGGTCGTCGTCTTGTATTCCGCGACGACGGTCGTGCCGGTGCTGACCTGCGTGTAATTGACGTAAAACTTGCCGTTCGTCGCAAATTGCGGGTGAAAGGTCAAGCCAAGCAGTCCGCGCTCGTCGCCCGTCGAGGTCGGGATGACGATCTTCGAACTGAGATTGATAAAATCCGTCGGCACGCCCGCGCCCGGCTGCAAAACCTTGATAATTCCGGTTTGCTGAACGATAAAAATTCGCTTACTTCCGTCATGCGCATTTCTTAATAAGACCGGACGGCTCACGACACCGACCGGCAAAAAGGTCTGCAATCGTGAGGTGTAAGGCGAAGCAACGCCCTGTCCGAACATATTTATCGTCAGCGCAAATAAAAAAACACCTGCCCAAAACCCTAATTTCTTCATTTTTTTTCTCCCAAAGTAATTTGTTAACGGGGGATCTTTCCTTTGCCGAGCTGCCGCAAATCTTCATCGGCGCCCTCCGCCTCGCGGCTTCGCGAACATCTGCCGACGCTCAGTTTACCGTCTTCGCCACCGCCGGCGTAAACCAGATATTTCTCGCCTTTCTTAAACCAAGCCTGATAACGCGCCGTTTCGTACACATTTATTTCAATGTTTTGCGTGTCTGCGTTTTTCCAGTATTTCTCGACCTTGAAATCAAAAGTGCGCGTGTCGCCGTTTTTCTCTTCGCCGACGACCTCGCCGACGAAAACGGCTTTTGCTTCCCGATAAGCTTCTTGAAATGGCGCGATTCGGCATTTTATCTCTTTATTAAGGACAACCGCGCTTTGCGTCGTTCGAATATTAGACGATAAACCGAAACCAATGGCTGAAAAAACAGCCGTCGAAGCGATCACAGATCTCATTTTCATTTCTTTATTCCCTGCCTGAAACGGCTTATAAAAGATTATTTAAATTGTAACGATTCGGCAAAGATAAAAGCAAGAAGGTTTTTTAAAGTTTAGGAGTTACGCAGTTGAAATTTAAATCAAGAAATAAAAGAAAATATATTCGGAATAAGTGAAAAATGAAAAATGAGAGGTGCCAGGTCAAACCACTTATCATCTATCACCTATCAGTTATCACCTATTCCGAATTGTGACCGACTGCGTAACTTTTAAAACTCATAAACGGTAGCGAACTTTTTTTCTTTTTAATTCGGCGTCTTCGTTTTCAAAATTCTGCAGACGCAAGGTGACGTCCGCCGTCATTCGCAGATCCGAGCTTTCGCCTTGCTGAAGATGAAAAAAACCTGCCGCCGCGATCATTGCCGCGTTGTCGGTCGAAAGATGTTTCGACGGAAAATAAACCGGCAGATCCATTTTCGCGCCGAACGATTCAGCCGCTTCGCGCAGTGCGCCGTTGCACGCGACGCCGCCCGCGACGATCAAAGTTTTCGGATCAAGCGCATTTGCCAGTTTTTCGACATTGATCATCAAACTTTTAACGACCGTCAATTGAAAGCTCGCCGCGATGTCTCTGATTTCCTGCGAAACGTTTTCGTGATCCGTCGCCGGAATGATCTCATTTTCGCGGATGTAGCGCGAAACGGCGGTTTTGAGTCCGCTGAAACTAAAATCGGGACGTCCGTCGGAAATCTTCGCGATCGGAAATTTGATCTTTGCCGCGTCGCCTGTTTTAGCAATTTTTTCGATCACCGGTCCGCCCGGATAACTCAAGCCGAGCATTTTTCCGACCTTGTCAAAGGCTTCGCCCGCCGCGTCGTCGCGGGTTCGCGAAACGATCTTGTATTTGCCTTCTTCAGGAATGTAAAAAAGATTTGTGTGTCCGCCCGAAACGATCAGCGCAAGCGCCGGATATTCGACCGGCGGATTTTCAAAAACGATTGAATAAACGTGTCCTTCGATATGATTGACGCCGATCAGGGGAATTTCCAAACCCCACGCCAAAGCCTTCGCATAACTGACGCCGACAAGCAGCGAACCGATCAAGCCCGGTCCTTGCGTGACGGCGACCGCGTCCAGATCTTTAAATCCGAGTCCGGCTTGCGCGATCGCTTCTTTGACGACCGGCTCGATCTTTTCGAGATGCTCGCGCGCCGCCAGTTCGGGAAAAACTCCGCCGAACGGTCGATGCAGTTCGATCTGCGACGAAATCACCGACGATAAAATCTCGCAACCGTCACGAACGACCGCCGCCGCCGTTTCGTCGCACGAACTCTCAATGCCCAAAATCAACATTCTTAAATTCTAATTTATTTCAAAGAAAAAGGCTTTGAGTAATATCAAAGCTTTTTCTTTTTTGATATGAATTGTATTTATTCCGCCGCGTCTTCACAAATCCTTTGACATTATTTCGGAAATAACGTAACTTCATTAAACAAATTTAATTACAGACTTCTAAAACCGACGACATAAAACCTGTTTAGCATTTTCAGGGGAAATGCTAAGAAAAACAAAGAGTTTGCCGATGCAGATTCTTTGAGGTTTATTGATCGTCGTGTTTTGGTCTGAATCAAGATTTGGTTTGCTAAGTGAAAAAAGAATAAGAATATCAACAATCTCAAAACGTTGAGTTACCTAACGCGATTCACGATGAGCAAAACAGAAAATAATAGACAGACTTCAATAAAAAAGGAGAATTCAATGAAGCGAATAATTTCAATAATCGTTTGTATCAGTATTATTTTTAACGTCACGGCATTCGCCGGTCTGGGCAGCAAAAAAGCCGCATATCAAGGCGGCAGCACCAAAGATCAGGACTTTCCGGGTGCCAAAGACTCTGTGGAAGGCACTCTAAACACAAGCGACGAGCAAGCATTAAAATTCAACTATAAACTCAACAAGCAAGACAAAGTTTATGCGATCCCATACAATCAAATAATCGATTTGGAGTATGGGCAAAAAGCCGGGCGAAGAGTTGGGGCGGCAATTGCGACGGCAATTCTTTTGAGTCCGATCGGGCTTTTTTTACTTTTCTCCAAGAAACGTAAACACTACATTACAATCGGTTACAAAGACAATGATGGAAAGGATCAAGTTGCGGTCTTT
>JBBQOA010000108.1:0-10399 GCA_038330465.1 Pyrinomonadales bacterium | reverse complement strand
GTTTGGCTGTTCAACTACTTTACGAATAAAGTTACGAGCTTCAGCGTCGAAATGGAAAACTCCGCTTCAGAATTAGTGGATTATTTCATTAAACAAAGAACTCGCCAGTTGAATGGTTAATTTACAAACCTTTCAGTATTTATTTAAGGGAGAATTTTAGTTATGGGAGCACCAGTTGGGGGATCCAATGAATATAACTCGGATATTAACGTGACACCGATGGTTGATGTGATGTTGGTGTTGCTGATCATTTTTATGATCGTGACACCGCTTTTGCAGCAGGATGTTTCCGTTAATTTACCGCGTGAAATGATCAGCCCTGATCCTGACCCGGAAATTACCAAGGAAACAGCGGTGATCATTTCCATTCCTGATAATAACAATTTCTATATCGGGAAAAATCCGTATCCGTTGGAAGAATTGGGAGAAAAAATTAAAAACCTAATGAAGGATAAAGCTCCCGACAAACGGATTGTCTATATCAAGAGCGGTGTTGAGGTTGATTATGGGACGGTGGTTAAAGCCATTGACCAAATTCGTAAACAGGATATCGACAAGATCGGTTTGGTTGCTGATCGGAAGAAAGGAAAATCCGACCAGCCTCAATAAACCAAAAATAAATAGGGAGTAAAGAAACTATGGGAATGTCATCTAGCTCATCAGGCGGCGCAGTGCCGAATATCAACGTAACGCCATTAATTGACGTTTTGTTGGTGCTTTTGATTATCTTTATGGTTATTACGCCATCGAAACCAAGCCGTTTTGAGGCAAAAGTTCCGGCGGAACCTAAAGATGAAGATAAGAATGTTATTTTGAAGCCGAATCCAAATACTCTGATCGTGTTTATCAACCGTGAAGGAGCAAAGCTCCGGTTGAATTTGGAGGATATTGGTGATATTTCAGATACCGCTCCTTTGACCGCAAAATTAGTCGATGTTTTCAAAGACAGAGAAAGCCGCGGCGTTTTGCGTGAAGGAACCAATGAAGTGGAAAAAACAGTCTTTATCAAAGCTCCAAAATCCGTTAAATATGGGGATGTCGTGAAAGTAATTGATGCTGTCAAAATAGCAGGCGCGCAACCTATCGGATTGCAGATTGATGATTTGGAACAATAATGTGTCTTAATATGGAGCGGAAATTAGCTAATTTAAAATTAATTTCCGCTGCAATAAGCAAAAAATGGAGTCGAAAAATGAGATTTTCTCGTTTAGGTATAATTGTTTTAATTGCATTTACAGTTTTAATCGGAGCAAATTGCTCATACTATAACCGGATCATTGCCCGAAAAAATTTAGTTGACGGCGCGACCGCTTACAAAGAAAGAAAGTTTCAGCTTGCTGAACAATTTTTTCGTAAAACTGTCGAAATTGATCCTGAAGCTAAAACTTTGGAAGGCGAAACCGCACAACTGTTTTTAGCCAGAACATTGCATTCGGAATTTATTTCCGACCGCAAAGATCTGCCGAAAGCAGAGCAGGCAGTCCAGGCTTACAGAAAAGTCTTGACTAAAAATGGGAATGATCAAGGTTCTTTCAAAGCCGTTGCCAGTTTGCTGGACAGCCTTGGCAGAAAGGACGAATCATTGCAATGGATTACCGAAAGATCAACAAATCCTGTCGTTAATCCGGAATATCGGGCGGAGGCTTTTACATCGCTCGCGGCTCGGCAATATTCCTGTGCCAATGAAATAAGCGATATTGATCCCGTTAAAAAGACGGTCAAGAAAGACGGCAAGGAAGTTTATCAATTTACCAAACCCGAAAAACCGGAAGATTTTGATAAATTGAAAAGTTGTACCGAAGAAGGCATGAAATTGATCGATCAATCGATTGCTTTGGAACCGCCGGCAGTTGGCGAACTGAAAAATCTTGATTTGAAATCCATGACGGTACCGCAAATCAATGATAAAGAAGATCTGCTGAGGATATTTTCGTCAGCCTGGTCATACAAGGCGAACTTGCTTTATCAAAAAATGCGGATTGCCGAAATGGAAAACAATACAGCTGACAAAGATTCTTTCAAAACAAAAGGTGATGAAGCGAGAGTTGTCTTCACCGGTTTAAATGAAGTTGAAAAAAACATGGAAGCTGAAAAAGATGCTCGTAAAAAAGCAGAAGAAGAAAAAGCCAGTAATAAAAAATAGCATTTTTTCAAAATTCGCTTTTAAGAAAGGTGATGCTCAATTACAATGATAATTGAGCATCACCTTTTTATTTAACAAATAAAATTGACGGTCGTTAAATGATAAATGAATATGATTCGTATTGAAGACATCATCGAAAAGGTTGAAAACAACCGACCGAATGCCGATGTTGAATTGATCCGGCGGGCGTATCTTTTTTCCGCCATGCATCATCGTGGACAAAAACGTGCGTCCGGCGAACCGTATCTTGTTCATCCGTTAGAAGTTGCCGATATTTTGGCAGATATGCGGCTGGATGAAAAAAGTGTTTCGACCGGATTGCTTCACGATGTTGTCGAAGATACTCTGGTCGATCTCGATACGATTCGCACATATTTCGGGGATGAAATCACACTTTTGGTTGACGGCTTGACCAAAATTGCGCACATTTCGAATCTTTCAAAGGAAAAACAGCAGGCTGAAAATGTTCGCAAAATGGTTTTGGCGATGATTACTGATGTGCGCGTCGTTCTCATCAAACTCGCGGATCGTTTGCACAATATGCGGACGATGCAATTCTTGAAGCCCGAAAAACGCGCCCGTATTTCGCAGGAAACGCTTGATATTTACGCGCCGATCGCGCATCGGCTCGGGATGGGGAAATTCCGAAGCGAGCTCGAAGACCTCTCGTTTCAAAATTTATATCCGCAGGAATATAAAAAACTTGCCAAAGATGTCGAAGAACGTCGTCCTGAACTCGAAGCGATACTTGATAAGATCAAAGACACCATAAAACTCAGACTTGCGGAAAATGATGTTCCCTACGTTGAAATTCAAAGCCGCGTCAAACGTCTCTATTCGCTTTGGAAAAAACTCAAAAAGCAAAAGATCGCGATTGAACAGGTTTACGATCTGATTGCCATACGAATTATCACGCCGAACGATAAAAAACTGCCGTACATTGCTTTAAGTGTCATTCACGACATTTGGACACCGATTCCCGAGCGGTTTAAGGACTGGATCGCAATTCCGCGCGATAATCTTTATCAATCGCTTCATACATCGGTGATCGGTGATAGCGGGCAGCCGTTTGAAGTTCAGATCCGCACCGAAGAAATGCACCACATTGCCGAAGAAGGCGTGGCGGCGCATTGGAAATACAAGGAAAGCAAACTCGGCAAACAGGAAGAAGACGAAAGTTTGGACGAACTTCGCAAAACGGTCGAAAAATTGCTTTTGCCGTTGGTTGAAAATACCAATGAAAACGAAGACTCCGAAGACTTTATCGAATCTTTGAAACTCGACCTTTATCCAAAGGACGTTTACGCTTTTACGCCGCGCGGGAAAGTCATCCAATTGCCGCGCGGTTCGACGCCGATCGATTTTGCCTACGCGATTCACTCGGAAGTCGGCGATACTTGTTCGGGGGCAAAGATCGGCGGGCGGATCGTGCCGCTCAGAACCGAATTGCAAAACGGCGATGTCGTCGAAATTCTGACGACGGCAAATTCAAAACCGTCGCGCGATTGGCTTAATCACGTCATCACGGCAAAGGCACGAAACCGCATCCGGCATTGGATTTCCGAACAACAACGCGCCGAATCGATCGATATGGGGCGCAAGCTGCTGGAAAAAGAATCCGACAGGTTCCGCGTTTCACCAAAAACTTTGCTGAACAATGAAGAAGAATTAAAACGCATTGCCAACGAATACGGTTTGGGCAGAGGCGAAGATCTGCTCGCCTCGATCGGTTACGGTAAAACTCTGCCGCGCAATGTTTTAGGTAAATTCTTAGGCGCTGATAAATTTGCCGAACTCGACCCTGAAAAGAAAAAAGAAACGACCTTGCAGACCGGTTTCAAAGCCGTCAAAAGGTTCATCGGACTCGGCGAGGACGCGATCATCGTCAAAGGGGTCGATAATCTATTGACGACGCGTGCGCGGTGCTGCAATCCGCTTCGCGGGGAACCGATCATCGGCTATATTTCGCTCGGCAAGGGAATTGTCGTCCATAACAAAAACTGCAAAAACGTCAAATCATTGATGGTCAACCGCGACCGGATCGTCGATGTTGACTGGGCAAAATCCGAAAAAGAAGAAATTCAATCGGTCCGAATTCTGGCGACGACCGAAAACCGCACCGGAATGCTTGCCGGAATTACGAATGCAATTGCCGAAATCAAAACCGGGATCCGCGACGCCCGCGCCAATGTTTCAAGAGATGATATCGGTTTGATCGAAGTGACGGTCGAAGTTTTCGACAAAAAACACCTCGACAAAGTTATCGGTTCGATCGAGAAGGTTCCGGGTGTGATCGATGTTGAAAGAGTAAATTTCTGATTGATCGGTTGTGATTCATTTTGATAAAAGGTCTTCAAAAGCTGAAATAATCACAAGAATTATTGTTAATCTAAACAAAGATTGTGGGAATAACCTTTGTGTTTATTGGAATCATTTAGTAAGTTAGACAAACTCAGATGATTAGATTGGTTGCATCATTGGTTCTTATTTTTGCTATCGGGAGCGGCGTTTTCGCCGGTGTTCCGGTGCATTCCGGAAACAGCCAAATGATGAAGTGCTGCGACAAGGCGAAGAGCAAAGATAAAGCGCCGGAAATGATCGCCGCGCAAATTTGCTGCGTGTTTAACTGCAACGATTCAGCCCCGACCTCTTCGAGCGCGTCATTTAATTTTTTGCCTTCAACCATCACTGTCAATTATTCAATTCTCAAACAAATTGCCGCATTACTCAAAAAAGAGAAAGTAATTCAAACCCCAAATTTTACGTTTGAACGCGAAGTTTCTCCGCGCGAATTCCTGCCAAAATACATTCAACACAATTCATTTTTAATTTAATTTCAAGGGCTTAGTGTGTCTTGATGACAGGCTTTCGAGTCTGACCGAGGCTTTTTTGTGTGTCCGGAAGTTTTGAATTGAGGCTTTAACTTTGTCAATGAAAGTTAAAGTTTGAATTCCCTTCTTCGGAAATTCCATACAAATACAGGAGATTATGATTATGAAAAAAATTATTTTATTGACAGGTTTTATATCGCTTTTGGGTTTAATTGTTTTGACGGCTGCGTGTAGTTCTGGAACGCCGCCGACCGCTAAAAATCCGGTTCAGGGAAAAGTTATCAAAAGCAGTTCGATCAACAATTTGACGGTGACAATATCGAACGAATCCGGAAAACTCAAAACCGGCGAGCAGGAAATTATGCTTAGTTTTACCGATGCTTCGGGCAAGGCAGTCGATGTCGGAATGGTCAAAGCCGCCGCGCTGAATTTTTATATGCCGGCGATGGGTTCGATGAGCGCGATGAATGGCGCGGCAACATTTACGACGACTTCCGTGCCGGGCGTCTATAAGGGAAAAGTCAAAATCGAAATGTCGGGCGAATGGCAGGCGCAAATCAGTTATGAAGGAGAAAAGGGAAGCGGCAAAACTACATTTCCGGTCACGGCGCAGTAGTTTTGATTGGCAGAAACAGCCGTTATTCGGCTGAAAAACATTAACCGCTGTTGGTCTGATTGTAAACCGCTGGAACAGAACTTGTTTCGGCAAAACAACAATTAATTTTTTATAGATATTCCGAGCAGCGCGTCAATGCGCTCAGCAATCAGTCGTAAATCAGTCAGGAAATCGCTCGTGACCGCGCCCGTTTCCGGCACGATTACGAGCCGCACCGTCAAGCTTGGCGAGATCGTCGAGGCAAACAAAGAATTGATGAAGGTCACAAAACTTTCGACCGTTTGATTGATCGCGCAGATCTATAGAAAGATTTCGGAAATTTGACGGTCGGAAGCAGAGTCGGCGTGACGACCGAATAAGTTCGTATTAAATTTTGTCCGTCTGGAAAAACAAAGCAACGCGCAGTTTATCGTGTTGGAAGGATTGAACGTCGGCGATAAAATCGTCACGGAAGGCAGCTTTTTGCTTCGCGCCGAATGGCTCAAACAACACCCGAACAGTCAATAAAAACCTGCGCCGGAGAAACAAAGAAACGCGAATTTTTATTAAATTATTTTCGACTGACCGACTAAACTTTTCTTTTTACTTTTTATCTGTTAGAATCTGCCCTTTGTTTGAATAAACGAAAACAAGGACGCAATTAACAGTGAAAGAGATAATTTCAACCGAAAATGCACCCGGTGCGATCGGACCATATTCGCAAGCCGTCAAAACCGCCGGAATGGTTTTTTGTTCGGGACAAATCCCGATCGATGTCGCGACCGGCGAATTTGTGTCGAGCGATGTGGCGGAACAAACAAGGCAGGTTTTGGAAAATTTGTCGGCAGTTTTGGAAGCCGCCGGGACAAGTTTGAATAATGTCGTCAAAACAACCGTATTTCTTGCAGATATGAACGACTTTGCGGCGATGAACGAGGTTTACGCGAAATATTTCAGCGAAAATAAACCGGCGCGCGCAACCGTTCAGGCGGCGCGACTGCCGCGCGACGCGCGGGTCGAGATCGATTGCATCGCGGTCGTTTAGAGTGCAAACTTTAGTTTGAAATCACTCGTCAGAAATTGAATTCGAAACAAAGAGAAAAGCCAAGCGTGAAAAAAATCTCACACTTGGCAACCAAAGTAACGGGTTGTAAATCAAAGAGTTACGCAGCTTTGACAATTTTGCCGGATTTAATACAGCGAGTGCAAACTTTCTTGCGTCCGTTGCCGCCCGTGGGCAGTTGAACGCGGATCGATTGCAGATTCGGATTAAAGCGACGGCGTGTTTTGTTGTTAGCATGTGAAACATTGTTTCCAAATTGCGGACCTTTGCCGCAGACATCGCATCGTTTTGCCATAATATTTAAAAGCCTCCAAGTAATATAATAACGAGGTATTAAGAAAAGAGTTTTTTGTAAAACTCAAAAATAGATTTTATATCAAATAAACCTAGGTTTAGTCAAGCAATGATAAAGATTGTTAATTTTGAAGGAGTAGAAGCCATAGTGCGAAAAGCTAATTTTACTATTATCGGTATTGCCTTTTTGGCAATTGCCACATTTATTTTAAGCGGTTGTCCGACTACGGGAACGCCGTCTAATTCTGTTGCAGGAACGCCGGGTCCGAATGAAGCGGCAGCGACCGTCAACGGAAAAGCGATCAAACTCGAAGAAGTTGAACGCCTGATCAAGCAGCAGGCGCAGGGACAGGAATCCAAATTTTCGCCGCTCGAACTGGCGCAGGCTCGTCTGCAGGCTTTACAAGGCTTGATCCAGGACGAAGTTTTGTATCAAAAAGCCGAAAAAGAAGGCGCCATTCCGACCGACGAGGAAGTGACGACCGAACTGAACAAACTGAAAACTTCGAGCGGAAAAACTCAAGAACAGTTTGAAAAAGACTTAAAAGCGGCGAACGAAACTGAAGCCAGTCTGCGTGAAAAAATTAAAAAGCAGCTTGCCGTGAAAAAGCTCGAAGACAAGATCACGGGCAAGATCGAACCGCTGAGAGATAAAGAGATCGAAGATTTTTACGCCGGCAACAAAGAAGCTTTCGTCAAGAAAAAAGGCGTGAAGCTCGCGGCGATCGTCATTGATCCGGCTGATAACGGCGAAGGCGACACGACCAAAACCGAAGCCGATGCCATTCGTGTCGGTAACGAAATTATCGGTCAATTAAATCAAGGTGTCGATTTTGCGCAGATCGCGCGCGAAAAAAGCGAAGACCAAAGCCGTATGCAGGGCGGCGATTTGGGATACATCTCGGAAGAAGAAATGAAACAAAGTTTTCCTCCGCAAGTGGTTGCCATCATGATGAATCCGCAAACTCCGGTCGGCAAACTGATCACGACACCGATGCAGGGCAAGTTCTACATTTACAAAATTCAGGAACGCAGCGACAAAGATGAAAACCTGACACTTGAAAGTCCGGGAATTCGCCAACAGGTGACCGATTCATTGATCAATGCCCGCAAACAATTGCTTGTCCAATCTTATGCGGCAATCGCGATGAATGAAGCGAAGATCGTTAACAATCTGGCGCAAAAAGTCGTTGATAATCCGAATGAATTGAGCGGCGCGCGTCCGGCAAGTGTAGTCACGCCGAATGCCAATACAGATTCAAACGCGAATACGGCGGCGAATACCGCGACCAATACAGCGGCAAATACAAATGCCGGCACAAAAACGGCAAATACAAACGCCAAGGTTGACAGTAAAGCGCCGGCGAATACGGCGAAAACAAACACCAAGTAGTTTGAATTTCAACCAAATAAAAAGTAGCGAGTAACGGCAGTTTCGTTACTCGTTACTTTTTTGCGATAATTCAAAAAAAATGCTTTTTCGGCTTTCTGACATAAATAAATCTTACAGCGCTCACGATATTTTGCGCGGCGTGTCGTTTCAGGTCAATCCGAATGAAAAAATCGGTTTGGTCGGCAGGAACGGCGCGGGTAAAACGACCGTTTTTCGGCTTATCACGGGCGAAGAAACGGCGGATTCGGGAGATATTATCAAGATCAACGGGCTGAAGATCGGTCTGCTCGCGCAGCACGTCGATTTTTCGGATAACGAAACCGTTCACACCGCCGCGCTTTCCGCCTTTAAAAGAATTCACGACATCGAAGCCGAAATGCGGCAACTCGAAAAGCGTATGGAAACCGATGCATCCGAAGAAGTGCTCGAAAAATACGCCGAATTGCAGATTGAATTTGAACACGAGGACGGATTTTCCTATGCGGCACGCGCCGAAGCGATCCTGCTCGGACTCGGATTTGCAAAAGATACGTGGTCGCTCGAAACAAAAAATCTTTCGGGGGGACAAAAAAACCGGCTCGGAATGGCGCGGCTTTTACTCGCCAATGCCGATATTTTATTACTCGACGAACCGACCAATCATCTCGACGTGCAAGCCGTCGAATGGCTCGAAACATTTCTTCAATCCTACGATAAAACTTACGTGATCATCAGTCACGACCGTTATTTTCTCGACCGCACGACCAATAAGATCATCGAGATCGAAAACGGCAAAGCGGTTTCTTACAAGGGGAATTATTCGCAGTTTTTGATCGAACGCGAAGAACGGCGCGAAATTCAGCGGCGCGAATTTGAAAATCAGCAATCATACATCAAAAACACCGAAGCCTTTGTTCGCAAAAATCTTGAAGGACAAAAGACGAAACAGGCGAAATCGCGGCGCACTCTGCTCGCGCGTCTTGAACGCGTCGAAGCCGTGACGACCGACAAACCGCAGGGAAATTTCAATCTCAAAACGGTCGAACGCGCCGGACTTAACGTCTTGACGGTCGAAGAATTGGCGATCGGCTACGGCGAAAAAGTTCTCGCTGAAAATATCGAATTTACATTGAATCGCGGCGAAGCGCTCGGCGTTATCGGCGGCAACGGAACGGGCAAAACGACTTTTCTCAAAACCGTTCTCGGAAATATTCGCGAAATTTCCGGCAAGATCATTTGGGGCGCCAAAACCGACATCGGTTATTATTCGCAAAATCTCGAAGATCTCGACGGCAGAAACGAGATCATTCAGGAACTCAGACGCGTTGCGCCGATGGCTGAAAACGGCGAATTACGCTCGTTTCTTGGACGCTTTTTGTTTTCGGGTGAAGATGTCTTCAAATTGGTCAAAGATCTCTCGGGCGGCGAAAAAGGCAGACTGGCGCTCGCCAAATTGATCTATTCGAACAAAAACGTGCTGATTCTGGACGAACCGACCAATCACCTCGACATTCCATCGCGCGAAGCTCTCGAAGACGCGCTCGATGCATATCAAGGGACGATCATTACGGTCAGTCACGACCGCTTTTTTCTCGATAAAATTTCGACGCAGATCTTTTCGTTTGAAGATGACGGCACGATCGAAATTTATGACGGAAATTATTCGGAGTTTCACGACTGGAAAGCCGGACGCGCGGTGCGTGTCGCGAACCGCGCGCCGGATGAAAAGCCAAAAGCGGATGAACCAAAACCGAAAACCGAAGTGTTAAGCAAAAATCAGCGTCAAAAGATCGAAAAACGGATTTCCGAGATCGAAGAAGAGATTTCGCAATCGGAAGCTGATCTGGCAAATATCTCGTATCGGATGAGTTTGCCGGAAATTGCCTCGAATCACGAAAAGCTGCAGAAAACCACCGAGCGGTTTCAAAAAGCAGAGCGGCAAATACAGATGCTTTACAAAGAATGGGAACAATTGTCTGAAGAACTCGGAGGCTAGATTTTGACGGATCTATTTTGAACGGCGCGAAATTAAACGTTTCGGCGTTCGCGGAAGGCTTTGATAAGTCGCGACTCGTTTGGAAAGTGTGTTGCGATGGATGCC